>NZ_JBKQOT010000505.1:0-6758 GCF_052145395.1 Roseiarcus sp. | reverse complement strand
GCGGCAAAGGCGGCGGTGAGATCGGCGAGCATCGTGCCGCCGAGCGCGTTCATTTTCTCGGGATTGTTGAGCGTGATGAGCGCGATTGCGCCGCGCCGCTCATAGATGGTCATCGCCACTTGCGCTCTCTTCCCTTTTTCGGCCGGCGCACGGCGCTAAAGCGTGCGCGCGATCAACACTTTCATGATCTCGTTGGCGCCGCCGTAGATGCGCTGGACCCGGCTGTCGCGAAACATGCGCGCGATCGGATATTCGTTCATGTAGCCGTAACCGCCGAAGAGCTGCAGGCACGTGTCCACGATCTTGTTCTCGAGTTCCGACACCCAGTATTTCGCCATCGACGCGGTCGCCGCGTCGAGTTTGCCCTCGAGATGCAGGCCGATCAGCCGGTCCACGAAGACCCGCGCGACCGTCGCCTCGGTCTTGCACTCGGCCAGCCTGAACTGGGTGTTCTGGAAGTCGATCAGCCGCTGGCCGAAGGCCTTGCGCTCCTTGACGTACGCGATCGTGTCGTCGAGCGCCTGCTCGATGACCGCCACGCCGCCGATCCCGATCGTCAGACGCTCCTGCGGCAGCTGTTGCATCAGCTGCACGAAGCCCAAGCCCTCTTGCGCGCCCAGCAGATTCGATGTCGGAACGCGGACGTCGTCGAAGAAGAGCTCGGAGGTGTCCTGCGCCTCCATGCCGACCTTGTCGAGATTGCGCCCGCGCTTGAAGCCGGGGGCGTCCGCGGTCTCGACGACAATCAGCGACGTTCCCTTGGCGCCCTTGGCCGGATCGGTCTTGGCGACCACGATGACGAGATCGGCGAGCTGTCCGTTGCTGATGAAGGTCTTCTGGCCGTTGACGACATACTGGTTGCCGTCGAGCCGGGCGGTTGTCCTGACGCCCTGAAGGTCGGAGCCGGCGCCCGGCTCGGTCATCGCGATCGCGCCGATGAATTCGCCGGAGGCCATTTTCGGAATCCAGCGCCGCTTCTGCTGCTCCGAGCCATAGTGCAGGATGTAGGGCGCAACGATCGCGTTGTGCAGCGCGGCTGCGAACCCGCTGACTTGCCGCCGTGCGATCGCCTCCATCAGCACAACCTCGTGGCGGAAGTCGCCGCCGGGTCCGCCGTATTCTTCCGGAACGGCGAGGCACAGGAGCCCCGCTTCGCCCGCCTCGCGCCAAAACGACCGCTCGACGATTCCGTCTCGCCGCCAGGACTCGACGCGCTCGGGCGGCGCGTGCTCGTCGAAGAATTTTTCCACCGACCTCGCGAAGATGACGATCTCGTCCTCCCGCAGGAATTCGGCCCGGTCGATATCGAGCGCCGCCATCATGCTCCTCCCTGGGACGCGACGGTCTCGCGCGTCCGCTGTTCATGCGGATCAGGCCGCCAATCCCTCCGTCAGCCGCACCGCGAATTCCTCGGCGATGGCCTCGGCGGAAAGCCGCCCGCCCGGTTTATACCAGTCGGCGATCCCGTTCAGCGCGCCGGCGACCGCGAACGCGGCGAGCCTTGCGTCGCAGGAGCGGATCGATCCGTCCTCGATCCCGCGCTCGATTTCTCGGCGGAAGGCCAGATCGTAACGCCGCTTCGAGCGTCTGACCGCGGTGCGCGCCTCGTCGCCAAGTTCCCGGTCGTCGAGCCTCGCGAAGCACATGCCGAAGTCCGTGGTCATCGACCAGGCGTAGGCGCGGATCAACGCCTTCAGTTTCTCGAGCCCATTGCCGGCTTCGCCTGCGATACGGCCGAAGCGCTCCTCGTATTGCTCGTCGCCGAGACGGAAGAGTTCGGAAAGAATCTCGTCCTTGCTGCGGAAATAATTGTAGAGCGCGGGCTTGGTGATGTTGAGCCGCTCGGCGATCCTGGCGAGCGGCGTGCGGTGATAGCCTTCCTCGAGAAACAGCCTGACCGCCATGCGCAGCACAGCCTCGCGCTTCTCGTCGCGCAAGCGCCGGCGGTCCTCGAACGGCGTCCAGGGCGGATCCTCGACAATCAGTCTGGCTGCAGTCATGCCCGCGCGCGTCTTTCTTGACAGGCCTTGCCGCACCATATATGACCGAAGGGTCATATAATGTCTAGCCGGTAAAATACGGAGGAGACGATGGCGTCCAAGGTGATCGTCGCGGGCGTCGGCATGATCCCGTTCGCCAAGCCCGGCGCGAGCGCGCCGTATCACGAGATGGGCGCCGAGGCCGGGAAGCGCGCCCTCGCAGACGCCGGCGTGTCCTATGACGCCATCGAGCAGGCCTATGTCGGCTACGTCTACGGCGACTCCACCTCGGGCCAACGGGCGCTCTATCGCTTGGGGCTGACCGGCGTCCCGATCATAAACGTCAACAACAACTGCTCGACCGGTTCGACGGCGCTCTTTCTCGCCCGCCAGGCGGTGGCGTCCGGCGCCGCCGATTGCGTGCTCGCGCTCGGGTTCGAGCAGATGAAGCCGGGCGCACTGGGGTCGGTGTACACAGACCGACCGAGCGCCTTCGAAGACTTCGACGCCCTCGCCGACGAACTTATCGATGCGCCCGGCATTCCCCTCGCACTGCGCTACTTCGGCGGCGCCGGCCTCGCGCACATGAAGAAATACGGGACGAAGCTTGACGCCTTCGCCAAGGTCCGCGCCAAGGCGAGCCGCCATGCCAAGGCCAATCCGCTGGCGATCTTCCGCAAAGAGGTCAGCGTCGACGACGTCATGAACGACACGGCGATCTGGCCCGGCGTGATGACCCGCCTCATGGCCTGTCCGCCGACCTGCGGCGGCGCGGCGGCGGTACTGGTTTCGGAGAGCTTCGCCAAAGAGCATGGCCTCAACGCCGACGTCGCGATCAAGACCCAGGCGATGACAACCGACACACCCTCCACCTTCGAAACGCGCGACATGATGCGGCTCGTCGGCTACGACATGGCGAAGGCGGCGGCGAACACAGTCTACAAGCAGTCCGGGATCGGCCCCACGGAGATCAAGGTCGTCGAGTTGCACGACTGCTTCGCCCACAACGAACTGATCACTTACGAGGCGCTGGGACTCTGCCCAGAGGGCGGCGCGCAGGACTTCATCGACGCCGGCGACAACACCTTTGGGGGACGGGTGGTGACCAACCCGTCGGGCGGCCTTCTGAGCAAGGGCCATCCGCTCGGCGCGACCGGGCTCGCTCAATGCTACGAGCTGACCCGCCAGTTGCGCGGGACCGCCGGCCCGACCCAGGTCGAGGGGGTGCGCCACGCGCTTCAGCACAATCTCGGCCTCGGCGGCGCCTGCGTCGTGACCCTGTACGAGCGGACGTGAGGGCGAAATGGTCGACGCCTCCGCCATCGGAATGAGGTTCCGGCCAACGCACGCCCGCGTCGAGCCGGGCCGGTTCCGGTTCTTTCTCGAGACGCTCGGCGAGACGAACCCGGTCTATCGCGACGCGGAAGCCGCGAAGGCGGCCGGCTTCGCCGGCCAGCCGATTCCGCCGACGTACCTGTTCTGCCTGGAGATGATCGACAACGACGAGCGGTTCGCGATCCTCGAGGCGCTCAAGGTCGACATCGCCCGCATCCTGCATGGCGAGCAGAAGTTCGTCTATCGCGCGCAAGTTTATGTCGACGACGAGCTGACCTTCGCTTCCAGCGTCACCGCTGTGCAGCAGAAGAAGGGCGGCGCACTGACGATGATTGACGTGACGACCCGCGTGACCAACCAGCGCGGAGAGCCGGTCGCAGACTGTGTCCGCGTCGTCGTCGTCCGCAATTAGGGGTTTTCTCATGACCGTCCGGCTCGATGATGCGAAGGTTGGCGACGCGGTCGTCGCCAAGTCGTTTCCCGCCATCACCCGCGCCAAGCTCGCCCTCTACGCAGGGGCGTCCGGCGATCACAACCCGATCCACATCGACAGCGATTTCGCCAAGAAGGCCGGCTTCCCCGACGTTTTCTCCCACGGCATGCTGGTCATGGGCCTGCTCGGCCAGGCCGTGACCGACGCCGTGTCGCCGGATCGGCTGCGCGCCTTCTCGACCCGTTTTGTCGCCATCACCCAACTCGGCGCGGCGATCGCCTGCGAAGGGACGGTCGCGGAACTCTTCGAGGCGGACGGCGAGCGCCGCGCCCGGCTCGCGCTCACCGCCCGGGACGAGACTGGCGACGTCAAGCTCGCCGGCGAAGCGATCGTCGCGCTGTGATCTTTGGGGAGGCCTGATGAGCAACTTGGAAGGAAAAGTCGCGCTCGTTTCCGGCTCGGGCCGGGCCATCGGCCGGGCGATCCCGCTGAAGCTCGCCCAGCATGGCGCTAAGCTGGCGGTCAACGACCTCGATTCCGGTCCGGGCGACGCGGTCGCCGCCGAAATCAAAGCCGCGGGCGGCGAGGCGGTCGCCGTCAACGGCGACGTGACCAAGCCGGGCTTCGCGGAACGCTTCGTGGGCGCGGCGACCGACACGCTCGGCGGCCTCGACATCATCGTCAACAACGCCGGCTATACCTGGGACTCGACCATCCAGAAGATGAACGACGAGCAGTTCCAGGCAATGCTCGACGTGCATCTCGTCGCGCCATTCCGCATCTTGCGCGCCGCCGCCGAGCCGATCCGGATCTTCGCCAAGCAGGAGGCGGCGGAAGGGCGCGAGGTGTTTCGGAAGGTCGTCAACATCTCCTCGCTCGCCGGTCTCTACGGCAACCCCGGTCAGGTCAGCTACTCGGCGGCCAAGGCTGCGGTCGTCGGCGTCACCCGCACGCTGTGCAAGGAGTGGGGACGCTACAAGGTCAACGTCAATTGCGTCGCCTTCGGGCTGATCCAGACCCGGCTGACCCAGGCGATCGAGGAGATGCAGGCGACGATCGATATCGCCGGCCGCGAAATCAAGGTCGGCGTCCGCCTCGTCTCCTGCAGGCGATGGATCGCCTCATCCCGCTCGGCCGCGCGGGCACGCCCGAGGAGGCGGCGGACGCGGTTTATCTCTTCTGCACGCCGGAATCGAACTACATCAGCGGCCAGGTCGTGACGGTCGGCGGCGGCCTCTTGATGTGATCCGACTGCCGCTCATTCAGCAGGCGCGCGCCGCGCCGCGAACTTGACCTTCGGCACCAGCGCCGCCGTCGCCGCGACCAGAAGCGCGACGACGAACATCGAGACGAAGGTCACGCGCAGCGAGCCGTCGAGCGCGGCCTTCAGAATGCCGTTCGCCGCCGCCCCGCCTTCGAGCAGCTTCCGAAGCTGCTCGGAGGTGACCGCGCCGAGCCCCGCGTGCATGAGGCCGAAGTTGAGCACGGCGCCGAACACGGTCGCGCCGAACGTGCTGCCGAGCGTCCGGGCGAAGAGATAGGCGGCGGTGACGCTGCCGCGCTCGGACCAATCGACGATCTCCTGGATCAGCACGATCGACGCGCTGCTCGACAGCCCCATGCCGAAACCGACGACCGCGGAGCCGAGTCCCGCGACGACGGGCGGCGTCTCCGCCTGAAGAAAGACGAAGGCGAGCGCGCCGAGCGGGACCAGCGCCGAGCCTCCCCGCAGCACGCTGCGCACGCTGAACCGCTTCCACAGGCGCGGCGACAGCGTCGCGCCGAGCGGCCAGCCCATCACCATCGCCGACAGGGCGAAGCCCGCCGTCAGAGGCGGCCGGCCCATCACCCCCTGCACGAACACCGGCAGGAACGTGGTCAGGCCGATCATCACCATGCCGGCAAAAAGCGACGAGGCGTTGACCGCCGCAATCGGCCGGCGCCCCCAGAGGTCGAGCGAGATCATCGGCTCCGGCGAGCGGCGCTCCTGGACGACGAAACCCGCGACCGCCGCGACCGCGATCGCTGCAATGATCGCGATCTCGGTCCAGCCGGCGGTCGAAAAGGCGGTCATGAGGGCCATGATCGCGGCAATGGCGACGGTGAACACGCCCGCGCTCAAATGGTCGATCGTCCCGCGAGCCTCCGACTTCTTTTCGTGCAGGTAGAACCAGTAGCCCGCCGAGGCGACGATCCCAATCGGCAGGTTCATCCAAAAAATCCACGCCCACGACCAGCGCTGGATGATGAGCGAGCCGACAAGCGGACCGAGAATGGCGGAAATGGCCCATACGCTTGCGAGCCAGCCCTGGATCTTTCCGCGCTCGTGAACCGAATAGAGGTCGCCGACGATCGTCATCGCCACCGGCTGCACCGCGCCCGCGCCCACGCCCTGCGCGAGGCGGAAGACGATCAGCGACGGCATCGACCAGGCGAAGCCGCACAGCAGCGAGCCGAAGAGGAAGATCGCGATGCCGGAAAGCATGACGACCTTGCGGCCCCTGAGGTCGGAGAGTTTGCCGAACACGACGGTCGTCGCGGTCTGGGTCAGCAGGAAGGCGGCGAACACCCAGCTGTAGAGCGAGAGCCTGCCGAGCTCCGCCGCGATCTGCGGCATGGCCGTCGAGACAATGGTCGCCTCTATGGCGATCATGAAATTCGACGCCATCACGGCGGCAAGGACGAGCGGGCGATGGGTCGTGAGGGCGGGCATGCCGGCTACATAGGGGGCTGCCGCCTGACATGCCAGTCACGATTCAGCGAAGGAGCGGCGACCGGCTACGGCCGCGTCTCGGCGTCCGTCGCCCGCAGCAAGCGATCCGTGAGCGCCTCTCGCGCCGTCCCAGCGAGCGGCGCGTCGATCTCCAGCGCGAGCACCGCGCCCTCAGGCCCGCCGAGTTCGGCGAGGATCGCGGTGTAATAACCCATTCCGCACCCGAGATGGAGGACGCGCTCGCCCCGGCCGACCTTCACTTTGTCGAGAAGAAAAGCCCACAGGCTGGGCTGGCCGT
>NZ_JBKQOT010000504.1:0-2788 GCF_052145395.1 Roseiarcus sp. | reverse complement strand
GCACGCCCTCCCTTGGGTCGAGAGACCGACGTGGCGATCGACGCCTTGCGGCCGAACGCACAGGTCGCATTGGCCTTTGCCTTCGCCGATGCCTTCGATTTCGGGTGCGCGTTGCGCCGGCCGGACGGAGAGCCGACCTTCTGCCGGGGCCGTCCGGGCCGTCTTGCGTTCATCGTACCGGCCGGAGTCGACGTTAACCGGTCGTTCTCGGGGCCACGATTCTAACGCCTGCCCCGGGCGAACCTACGCCATCTCGATCCATGTTCCGAGCGTCCGGAGAACGAGTTTCAGAAGAACTGGGCTGATAGGGAAAGGGCTTGGCGGTCAATGGCAGCTACAAACGAGGCGTCCTAAGGAATCGGCTGAAGCCCTTCTCGACTTGCAGCAAGACGTCGCCCACTGTGGCGCACTGAGTAACCGCAAGTTGCTCCTTAGCCGAGTCAAGAAGATCCAAATGTGTCGCCAGCGCGGCCGATCCCGTAGGAAGCGCCGACGCCAACTGAAGAATGGCCTGCTGGAGGTCATTTGGCGGCGCTCTATGCGCGGAAGCGATCTCGTCCGCGGAGGGCGCCGCCGTAGGAAACGCCAGGCTCGCCGGACCGGAATTGCTCGGCGAGGTCAGCGACAAGGCGGCAAGCAGATCGGGGGCCGCGGCGTCTCGCCTGGTCAGCGGGTCTCCGAGGTCGAAGAGCTTGCGCAATGTGGAGAGAATAGAGGCGTGGTCGAATGGATATTGGGACCCGGCGGGTGGACGGACGATGCTTCCGGCGGGAATCCATGGAGAAATCAGGACGGCCGGCACCCGAACCCCGTAGCGGTCGAACCTGAAGCCGTCCGGGCAGGCGTCGTCGGGCGAAACGGCCTCTGGCGGCGGGACATGATCGTAGACCCCTCCGTGCTCGTCATAAATGACGACGAAAAGGGTATGCTCCCAACCAGGGCTGTTACGAAGGGCGTCGTAGCAGCGTGCGATTAGGCGCTCTCCGTAGGCGACGTTGTGGGGCGGGTGCTGATCGTTCGGCATGCGGTTAAAAACGATGCTGGGAAAATAACGCGGCTCAATGAAACTGTAATCCGGCAGCCGCCCCGCCATCGCATCGCTCATGAATGCGTCTTCGAACGGATAGAGACGCTCCGGCAGCTCGCTCAAAATGTTGGACAGCGTCGCTGTCAGCGGCACGTCGTGAAAATAGACGCGCCAGCTGCGCTGGCGCTGCGTCAGACGGTTGAAGATCGTCGGCATGAGGTAAGGAAAGCGCACCGGCGAATTGTTCACGTAGCCGGCCGCGGTCCCGGTATGGACGAAGAAACGGTTTGGCCAAGTCTGGTTCGGCGCCGATGCATGCCAACGATCACACACCCCGAAGGACCTTGCGAGTTGGCTGATCACCGGAACCTGGTCGGGCGTGAAGCCGTGCATCACGCCTCGCGGGTCGTTTGTCGCGGTCCTCATGTAGTTGGAAACGAACCCGGCCATGGTAGGGGGCGACGGGGGCTGCGATCCCGCGCCGAAAATCTGCTCCGTCATGTCGGCGAAGAGTTCGTTGGGATCGGGATTGGGGAGGCATGCCGCCTCGGGGGTCATCGCCTCGCTCGTCCAGACGTTGAATCTCCTGCCATCCCATTCGTTTGACTCGTCGCCCTTCAATCCGTCGAAATCCGCGCGGTTGGCATAGAGACGGCCCAGCAGCGCATCGAACGAGCGGTTTTCAAGCATCAGGACGACAACATGTTTGATGTCTGCCATGGAAAACTCCAATGCGCCGGGACCTTGACGTTCGACATTGTCATTGCCGATCATCTCCAAAGCGAATCTCAAAGCTTGCGGGGCGCCGATGGGGCGGATGGTAGGCCTTTGGAACACGGCAAATCTGGCCGCAATTGCGATCTCCATTCCTTTTCTCGGAGGCTGCGCGCAGCTGCATCTGACTCAGGACCCGAATCAAGTTATCCAGCGAACCGAGGGGGAGGACAACTATTATGCGAAGCAAATTGCCGGCCCAACTGCGGCGCGAGTATTGTCCTATGCCTTGCTCGCGGAGCAAGCTTACGACCCGAGCGTCTACGCCAAGCATCGAATGGCGCCGCGCGCGGCTGGCTGCATTGCCGACGACCCCAACAACTGCGACGCGCTCCAGGATTCGAAGCGCGCGGCCGCCTGGCTCAATCAGTGGCGCTACGTCTGGAGTTGCGACGGGCCGGACGCGTGCAAAGTGCGGACGCCGGGTCAGAGCGAACCCGTTGGCGGCCTCGGCGTTCAGGTCTGGGCGCGGAAGGGCGCGCGATGTCCGGAGGCAGTCGTCGCGTTTCGCGGAACGGTCGGCGGCAACAAGGGAGACTGGGAATCCAATTTTCATTGGATATTGCGCGCTTTTCCAATTTACGACCAATATGATCAGGTCCGAGACCACGTCGGCGACTTCGTCGAGCATATCGAGCGGGATAAGTGCTACCTAGCGGGTCCAACGCAAATCACTGCAGTCGGGCACTCCCTTGGCGGCGGACTAGCCCAACTCGCGGCCTACTCAGACCCGCGAATACGGCGGGTCTACGCCTTCGATCCCTCCATGGTCACTGGCTACTATTCCGTCGATCCGCTCCACCGAGACCAAAACGTGAAAGGTTTGCTCATGGAGCGTGTCTACGAGCACGGGGAGATCCTCGCCTACGGCCGATACATTATTAGGCAATTCATTCCCCTGTCGCCCTGCAACCCTCGCGTCGTCACCGTTCGATTCAATGTCGTTCATGGAAGTCCAATCGCACAGCACAGCCTGACGGACTTTGA
>NZ_JBKQOT010000503.1:0-5533 GCF_052145395.1 Roseiarcus sp. | reverse complement strand
GGCAGCTATCCGCACGTGGTTGCGGCGGCGCTGGTCGCCGCCCAGGCGAACAAGGGCTGAGCCATGGCCGATACGAGCGCCACGCGGGCCGAGATCTTTCCCGCCGGGATCGCCGGCGCGGGCCTCGGCACCGTTGAACGCCAGATCCCGGGCGCCGAGCCCCCGCCCCTACCACCGAACGCCGAGCTCTCGGTCATCGGCAAGCCGTATCCGCGTCTGAACGGCCGGGCGAAGGTCACGGGCGCAATCCGCTATACCGTCGATGTCGCGCCGCCAAAGATGCTCATCGGCCGCATTCTGCGCTCGCCGCACGCGCACGCCGAGGTGCGCGCGATCGATACGAAGGCGGCCGAAAGAGACCCGCGGGTGCGTGCGATCGTTCGCGCGATCCCGCTCGACGATCCCGCGCAGGCTGTCGTCCGCTACGTCGGCCAGCCAGTCGCCGCGCTCGCCGCGACGTCGATGGCCGCGGCGGAGGAGGCGCTTCGCCTCATCCGAGTCGACTACAAGCCGCTTCCCTTCGTCGTGGACCTCGACGAAGCGCGGAGGCCTGAGTCCGCGAAGGTCTACGCTCCCGGCGCCGCGCCGGGCGGGTCGGCGGGCGAACTCATCGCGCAGGCGGGTCTTCCGGTTGAAGGCAACGTGCGTGGGCCGATGCTGGCGAGCCGCGGCGACGTCGAGCGCGGCTTGGCCGAGGCGGACGTCGTCGTCGACGGCGAGTATCGCACGCATGCGCAGACCCACTGCTGTTTGTAGCCGCACGGCCTCGTCGCCGACTGGCGTCCCGACGGCCTGACGGTCCACATTTCGACCCAGTTCACGACCGGCGTCCGACGAGAGCTTGCGAGGACATTCGACCTGCCGCTCGAGAAGGTGCGCGTCGTCGTGGACGGCATGGGCGGCGGCTTCGGCTCGAAATCGACGCTCGGCAACTACGGGCGGCTCGGCGTGGCGCTCTCACGCCAAGCGGGCGCGCCGGTGCGGCTCACCCTGATCCGGCCCGAAGAGCAAGCCGATTCCGGGAACCGCCCGTCGGTCCATCAGCGAATCCGGATCGGCGCGCGGCGCGACGGCGCGCTGACCGCCATCGCCGTCGAGAGCCACGGCACGGCTGGCGTCGGCCTCAACGCCGGAGTGGGTTCCTTCGCCCAGTCAATTTATCAATGCCCGAACTTTGCGTCGGCGCAATATGACGTCTTTACCAACGCCGGCCCCGGGAGCGCCATGCGCGCGCCGGGCAACACGCCGGGCGCGTGGGGGATGGAGCTCGCGGTCGACGAACTCGCGGAACGTCTCAGCGTCGACCCCTTGGCTTTGCGGGAGCGCATAGACCCAAGCCTGGTGCGTCGCGAGGAGCGGCGCATCGGCGCAGAACGGATTGGTTGGGCGGCGCGGCATGCCCCGGGCGCCGATCCCGGGCCAATCAAGCGCGGCGTGGGCATGGCGCAGTCGCTGTGGGGCGCGAATGTCCAGACCTACTCCTTCATCGAGGTTCGTATCGCCCGGGACGGTTCGGTCGAAGCCTTGTCGAGCGTCCAGGACATCGGGACCGGAGTCGGCGTCGTCATCGCGCAGACCATCGCCGAAACGCTCGGCCTCAGCCCTGATCAGGTCACGGTCCGCCTCGGGGACACGAACTATCCGCTGGGGCCGCCGTCCTACGGCAGTCGCACCACGGCCTCGATCACGCCGCCCGCGCGCGTCGCGGCCTGGAAGCTCCTGCAGAAGTTGTTCGTCGAGGCCGCGCTGAAGCTCAACGCCGCGCCGGACGACCTCGTTGCGCGCGCCGGGCGGATCGAGACCAGGAGCGAGCCGCGGCGGGGCATGACCTTCGCCGAGGCGGCAGCCCTGATCCCAGGAGACACGCTCTCGGTCACCGAGAGTCGCGGCGAGGACTACGGCGGCTTCCGCCGCGTCATGGGCGAGGCCGCGCAGGCGCAGCAGGACCTCGGAGGCGTGCAGTTCGCCGAGGTCGCCGTCGACACGGAGACCGGAATCATCCGGGTCGAGCGAGTCGTCGCGGTGCAGGACTGCGGCCGGCCGATGAATCCGCTGCTGCTCGAGAGCCAGATCCAGGGCGGCGTGCTGATGGGCCTTTCCTACGCGCTGTACGAGAACCGCGTGCTCGACCGTGCCACGGGCCGGATGGTCAACGCCAATCTCGAAGCCTACAAGGTCGTGGGCCCTCGGGAGGTTCCGGCGATCGACGTCGTCGTGCTCGAGAACCTGCAGGGGCGCAGCGCGACCGACGCCTACGGAATCGCGGAGCCCGCCAACATCGCGACCGCGCCGGCGATCGGGAACGCCGTCTATAACGCGATCGGCGTCCGCCTGCGGTCGCTGCCGATGACGCCGGCCGCCGTCCTCGCCGCGCTCGGCAAGATTCCAGGAAGAGGCTGATCCCATGCGCAACTTTGCATTCGGCAAGGCCCAGTCCGTCGCGCAAGCGTCCGCGTCCGCGAGCCTCGTCGCCGAGGCGATGCTGGCGCCGGACGGCGGCGCCGGCCTCAACGATCTGCGGATCGTCAAGGCGGGCGGAATCGACCTGATGGATCTGATGAAGGAGGGCCTGCTCGCGCCGGCCGAGGTGACGAGTCTCGCCGCCGTTCCGGGCCTGGACGCGATTGCGCCGACCCCGGAAGGCGGGCTCCGCGTCGGTTCGATGGTCACGCTCGCGCGCCTCGCCGAGGACCCGGCGATCCGCGGGCGCTATCCCGCGCTCGCGGAGGCGGCGGGCAGTTCGGCGAGCCCGCAGATCCGCGCCGCGGCGACCTTCGGCGGCAATTTGCTGCAGCGCCCGCGCTGTTGGTACTTCCGGTTGGCAGAGTTCCGCTGCCTGCGCAAGGGCGGCGGCCATTGCTACGCCATAGCCGGCGAGAACGCCTATCACGCCATCTTCGACAACCGCTTCTGCGCCATCGTCCATCCGTCGACCTCCGCGACGGCGCTCGTCGCCCTACGCGCCGAGGCGGAGCTGACCGATGCGGACGGTGGAACACGCCGGGTCGCGCTGGAAGACTTCTTCATCGGCCCCGACAGGGACGTCCAGCGCGAGAACGACCTGAGGCAGGGCGAGCTTCTCATCGCCGTCCTCCTGCCGCCGTCGGCCGGCCTCAGCATGAAGCACATGAAGTTGGCGCAGAAGGAATCGTTCGACTGGCCGCTCGCCGACGTCGCGGTCGTTCTCGATCTTTCCGACGGCGGCGCCTGCCGGCGCGCGTCGATCGTGCTCGGCGCCGCCGCGCCGACGCCATGGCGCGCGCGCGCCGCCGAGGCGGCGCTGACCGGCAAGAGGATCGATGCCGACGCCGCCGCCGCGGCGGGACGGTTGGCGCTCGACGGCGCAACGCCGCTCTCCGGGAACGCCTACAAGGCGCCGATGTTCGAGGCGCTGGTGAAACGGGCGATCCTGGCGGCCGCGTCCTGATGAGAGGAGTTTCATCATGTTGACCCGACGCGAGGCCGCGGCCGGGCTGGCCGCAACCGCATTGGCGATGAGCGTGCGAGGAACAGCGCAGGCGCAGGAGGCGGAGGCGGCGGCGCGGTCGCTGCCGCCTCCGCGCGCAACAGGCGGCATGCCGCTGATCGACGCACTGAAACTCAGGCGCTCGACCCGCGCCTATTCCACCCGCCCGCTCGAGCCGCAAGTCCTGTCGGACCTGCTTTGGGCGGCGGACGGTGTCAATCGTCCGAGCGGCGACCGCACGGCGCCTTACTGGCGGCACATCATGGTCATCGACATCTACGCCGCGATGGCCGACGGCGTGTGGCTCTACGACCCGAAGGCGCAGGCCCTCCTCCTGCGTCAGAAGGACGACCTTCGCGCCTTGAGCGGGACCCAGGATTTCGTCGGTGCCGCGCCGCTGAACCTCATCTATGTCGCCCACGGCGAGCGGATGACCGACGTCGGCCCGGAGGAGCGACGCCTGTTCGCTTCGGCGGACGCCTGCTTCATCGGACAGAACGTCTATCTTTTCTGCGCCTCGGAGGGGCTCGCGACCGTGTTCCGCGGCTCCGCCAATCAGGCGAAGCTCGGCGCGGCGATGAACCTGCCGGAAGGGCAGTTCGTGACCTTCGCGCAGACGGTCGGCTATCCCGCGTGACCGGAGAATGAGGACAGGATCATGTCGACGGGCCATCGCGAACCGAACGTCGTCCACCTTGAGCCGATTGCGCTGCCCGAGCCGAAGCTCGATGGCGGCCTTTCGCTCGGCGAAGCCTTTCGCCAGCGGCGCACGGTGCGTGAGTTCAGCGACGAACCGCTGCCGCCGCAGCTTCTCGGCGACCTTCTGTGGGCGGCCTGTGGCGTCAATCGCGTGAACGGCCCGTTCGGCGTCTCGGGCCGCACCGCCCCCTCCGCCAGCAACTCCCAGGAGGTCGACGTCTATGTCGTCCTCAGCGCGGGGGCCTATCTCTATGACCCGACTGCGCATCGCCTCCGGCCCGTCGCGGCAGGCGATCACCGCCGCATTGCGCTCAGCGCACGGCAGGGCGCGGGCGGATCGAATGCGCCGGCGCGGCTCGTCTATGTCGCCGACCTCGACAAGCTCGAGCACACTGCAGGCTTCGACGAGCCCGGGCTGCACGACCCGGAAGTCGAGAAGTCCTACTTCTATGTCGACACCGGCCTCATCGCCGGCAACGTCTATCTGTTCACCGCCTCGCGCGGCCTTGCCGCTTGGTTCCACAACTGCGATCGGCCGGCCCTCGCGGCCGCGCTGGCCTTAAGCGAGCGCCAGCGGCCGCTGTTCGGACAGACGGTGGGATTTCCGAGGACGGCGGCGACGGCATCAAAGAGTCCGCCGTCCGATTACAGCTCGTAACTCTGTCCCATCGTCGGCATTTCGACCGCCGCGCCGCCGCGCTTGGCGGCGAAGGCGCGCATGTCCGGCTCTTCGCCGTGGGTCAGGAAGGTGCGCCTGGCGTTCGTCCGCGCATGCCAAGCAATGAGCCCCGCCTGATCGGCATCGGCCGAGAAGCCGTTGATGGTGTGAACGCGCGCCCGGACCCGAATCCGGTCGTCGCCAATCGTGACTTCCGATGCGCCGTCGATGATCCGGCGCGCAAGCGTTCCTTCGGACGCGTAGCCGACGAACACGGCAGCCGATGCCGGCCGTCCGAGGTTATGGCGCAAGTGGTGGAGCACTCGGCCGCCGGTGCACATCCCTGAGAATGACCGCGCCGCCGGTGACCCGGTTGATCGCAATCGAGTCGGCGGTTTCCCGGCTGAGATGAAGTCCCGGCGGCCGCAGTGGGTCGTCGCCCCGGCGAAGCCTGTCCGCAAAGTCCGGCGCGCAGGACTCCGGATGGCGCTTGAAGATCTCGGTCGCCGAGATCGCCATCGGCGAGTCGAGGAATACCTGCATCGCAGCGGCGATCCGGTTCCGGTCTACCCCTTCGCGCAAGTATACCCTGCTCAGGTCACAACCCGAAAATTTTTCGGATCGATGACGCGGAAGTTGTCCGTGACGGAAGCGCGAAATTCTGGCCATCGTCTGGGGACGTGTTCGCGCAGGAAACCCAGAACCGCCTC
>NZ_JBKQOT010000502.1:0-3341 GCF_052145395.1 Roseiarcus sp. | reverse complement strand
CCAGGGGCCGGGCGTGCTCGGCCAGGCGCCGGGCGTCGGCCGAGGCGATCAGGCCCGCGTCGAGGATCGCCGCCTGCCGGACGCCGCGCACCTCGCGCGTCAGGACATAGCCGTTCGCCTCGATGCGGCCGGACCAGCCGCGCTCGGTTTCTTCGGCGATGGCGTTCATCCGCTCGGCGAGCACGCCGGCGCGAGCGACGCCCTCGGGGTCGTCGGCGTTGGCCAGCGGCCTCAGCGCGCCCGCGAGCGCCGCCTGCTCGACCGCGGCGCGGTTGTAGCGGGAGTGCAGGCCGATCAGCAGGCGCCGCATGGCGCGCGCCTCCTCGACCAGAGCGCGAAGATCGGCTCCGACCCGCACCTCGCCGCCGGCCAGCCTGACCGACGCGCCCTCGAGACCCGTCTCGACCAGATAGTCCTCGAGCGCCCGCTCATCCTTCAGATATTGCTCCGACTGGCCGCGCTTGACCTTGAACAAGGGCGGCTGGGCGATGAACAGGTAGCCGTTCTCGATCACCTGCCGCATCTGGCGGAAGAAGAAGGTGAGCAGGAGCGTGCGAATGTGCGAGCCGTCCACGTCCGCGTCGGTCATGATGATGATCTTGTGGTAGCGAATCTTCTCGACATTGAAGTCGTCTCGCCCGATGCCGGCGCCGAGCGCGGTGATGAGCGTGCCGACCTGTTCGGACGACAGCATCTTGTCGAAACGCGCCCGTTCGACGTTGAGGATTTTTCCGCGCAAGGGAAGAACCGCCTGGTACTCGCGGTTGCGGCCCTGCTTGGCGGTGCCGCCGGCCGAGTCGCCCTCGACGATGAAGATCTCGGACTTGGCCGGATCGCGTTCCTGACAGTCGGCGAGTTTTCCGGGCAAGCTCGCGATGTCGAGCGCGCCCTTGCGCCGCGTCAGCTCGCGCGCCTTCCGTGCGGCCTCGCGCGCCTGCGCCGCCTCCACCACCTTGCCAACGATGACCCGCGCCTCGGGGGGGTGCTCCTCGAACCACTGCTGCAGCAGTTCGTTCACCAGCCCCTCGACCACCGGCCGCACCTCGGACGAGACGAGCTTGTCCTTGGTCTGCGAAGAAAACTTCGGGTCGGGACATTTGACGCTCAGGACGCAGGTCAGGCCCTCGCGGCAGTCGTCGCCCGAGAGGTCAACCTTCTCCTTCTTCAAAAGACCCGAGCTCTCGGCGTAGCCGACCACCTGCCGGGTCAGCGCGCTCCTGAGACCGATCAGATGCGTGCCGCCGTCGCGCTGCGGGATGTTGTTGGTGAAGGGCAGCACATTCTCGTGGTAGCTGTCGTTCCACCACAGCGCCACCTCGACGCCGATGCCGTCTCGCTCGCCCCTGATCAGGATCGGCTTCTCGATCAGCGGCGTCTTGGCGCGGTCGAGATAGCGCACGAAGGCCACGAGCCCGCCCTCGTAGAAAAGCTCCTCGCGCTTCGGTTCGGCGCTCCGCGCGTCCGTCAGCACGACGCGCACGCCGGAATTGAGGAAGGCGAGCTCGCGCAGGCGGTGCTCGATGGTCGAATAGTCGAACTCGACCATGGTGAAGGTTTCGGACGACGGCCAGAACGTCACCTCGGTCCCGCGCTTAGGCTGGCCCTCGACGACCGGCGCCGGGCCGACGACCTTCAACGGCGCGACCACGTCGCCATGGGCAAACTCGACAAAATGCTCGAGGCCGTCCCGCCAGACGCGCAGGACGAGCTTCGTCGACAAGGCGTTGACGACCGACACCCCGACCCCGTGCAGTCCGCCGGAGACCTTGTAGGAGTTCTGGTCGAATTTCCCGCCGGCGTGGAGCTGGGTCATGATGACCTCGGCCGCCGACACCCCCTCCTCCTCATGGATGCCGGTCGGGACGCCGCGCCCGTCGTCGGTGACCGTGCACGAGCCGTCGGCGTTGAGAGTGACGGTGACCAGCCGCGCATGGCCGGCCAGCGCCTCGTCGATGGCGTTGTCGACAACCTCGTAGATCATGTGGTGCAGGCCGGACCCGTCGTCCGTGTCGCCGATGTACATGCCCGGACGCTTGCGCACCGCATCCAGGCCCCTGAGGACCTTGATCGAATCCGCGCCGTACGCCTCGCTCGCGCTGTCGGCGCGACGGGCGAGACCCTTGATTTCCTCGTTCAACAGACCGGCCTTTTCGTGGGGAACGCTTCAGCGGAACCAACCGCGAGTCGACATGCGACACATTCTAGCCCTTCGTGGCCGCAGATGCACGCCAAAAGCGCCCCTCCGCGCCCCAGCGAGACGCGGCCGGCGCTTCCGCCAACCTTATGATATTTAGTACGATTTCGAAACTTTTCCAGATGCGGGCGCCGCCTGGCCGCGCGCCGCCCCGAGTTCGGCGATCGCAGCGGCGCGCAAGAGCGAGCCGTCCGACCCCACCGAGCAGAGCTTGAAGCCGAGCCCCGCCATCGCGAACGCGTCCGCGCCGTCGTAACAGAACATGCCGGCGTACTTGCGGTGCGCGCGGGCGCGGGCGACGACGCTGGCGGCCGCCTCAAGGAGCGCCGGCCCGCGCGGGTCCCATTTGGCGCCGTTGCTGAGCGCGATCGAGAGGTCGGCCGGGCCGATGAACACGCCGTCCACCCCGTCCACGGCGAGAATGTCGTCGAGCGCGTCCAGCGCCTCCCGGGTCTCGATCATGGCGATTGCGTGGGTCAGCGTGTTGGCCGAAGCGAGATAGCCGTGCGTGTCCTGCCCGCTGAGGGGCAGCGCCGCGCGCGGACCCCACGACCGCTCCTCAGGGGCGGAAACTTGGCAAACGACGCGAAGCGTTCCGCGTCGGCCCGGCTGTTGATCATCGGCGCGATGATCCCGGCGGCGCCGGCGTCGAGCAGCCGGCTCGCCAGCGGGAAATCTCCGACCGGAACCCGCACGATCGCCGGCCGGTCGGCGAGCGCGACGGCCAGGATCGCCCGCGAAGCGCCGGCGAAGTCCAGCGCCCCGTGCTGTATGTCGAGAATGACCGCGTCGAACGCCTCGCGCGCCAGCGCCTCGGCCACCGCCGGCTCGTTCATGCCCACCCAGGCGGCAAACACCGGCGCGTCCGCCGTCAGACTCTTCGACAGTTTTCCGACCACGGCCTCGGTCATGTGCGCTCCCGTCTCCGGCGGCGACCTTGCCGGCCGAAGATCATTACGGCGAGTTCATTTGAATTTCATCTGCCGGGCGCTCAATTCTTTATGCGTGAACCCGAGATGACGCGTCGCGGCATACCGGGATGCGATCACGAATAATCCGAAGCTCCACCCCTCGCTTCGGATTGCCGGAGCCTACCCCAGCTCTGGATCATGGAAGACGCGGCCGCCCCCCGCGGCCGCGTCTTCTT
>NZ_JBKQOT010000501.1:0-2756 GCF_052145395.1 Roseiarcus sp. | reverse complement strand
AACGTCTCGATGATGATCATCCGGCCGCCGCAACACGGGCATCGGCGCGCAGACGAAGGTGTTTCGGTCTCGCTGTCGGCCTCAGCGTCGCGCTTTGGGGCGAGACCCTGGGCGGCGGCGAGCCATTGGCGGGCGCGCTCGATGTTGCGCGCTCGAACCGTTCCAGCGAGCAGGCCGTAGTGGCGAAACCGCTGGGCAGCACGTGCAGGAGAAAGCGGCGGATGAACTCGGCCGCGTCGAGCGTCATGGTTTTGAGCCGGTCGCGGCCTTTGATCCGGTAGTCCTTCCATTTGAAGGTGACGCTGGCCTCGTCGAGCGCGATCAGCCGAGGGTTCGAGATCGCGACGCGGTGGGTGTAGCGGGCGAGATAAGCGAGGACGGCCTGCGGCCCGGCGAACGGCCTCTTGGCGTAGACCACCCACTCGGAGCGGCGCAGAGGCGCGAGCGCGGCGTCGAAGGCGCGCTTGTCGGCAAGCGGAGCGAGATCGCCGAAGAAGACGAGGCGGTCGGCCTCATGGAGGGCCGCGAGCCCTTCGAGGAAGAGGCGGTGGAACAGGCGCGACAGCACGCGCACGGGCAGGAAGAAGCCTCCCTTGCAGGCGATCCAGCGCGACCGGTCCGGCGCGAGGCCGCCGCCGGGAACGATGACGTGGACATGGGGATGATGGGTCAGCGCCGAGCCCCATGTGTGCAGCACGGCGGTGAGGCCGATGCGGGTGCCCAGATGCTTGGGGTCGGCGGCGATCGTGGTCAGCGTGTCGGCCACGGTCCTGAACATGAGGTCGTAGACGGCGGCCTTGTTGTGGAACGCGATGGCGCCGATCGCGGCCGGCAGGGTGAAGACGACGTGATAATAAGGGACCGGCAGGAGTTCGGCCTCGCGCTCGGCCAGCCATTGCCGCGCGGCGGCAGCCTGACACTTCGGGCATTGCCGGTTGCGGCAGGAATTGTAGGAGATCTGCTCGTGCGCGCAGTCTTCGCAGCGCTCGACGTGGCCGCCGAGCGCGGCAGTGCGACAGGTCTCGATCGCCGACATGACCCCCGGGCTGTGACCCATAGGCGCTAACATATCGGGACCATGCATTGGTACATGCGTTTTCGTCTTGGAGGCTCGCGCAGATGGCGGCCCAGCGCCGCCAGCCGGCGTCGCAGGCAAGCCAGGGTCGGCTCGGGCATGATCGCTTGCAGCAGGGAAGCGACGAGTTGGCGCAACAGGCGCCAAGTCGCTGGGCGGGTCAGGCGGCCAGCGCCAAGCCCTCGGCCCAGCGGGGAGAGTCCTCGAGTCCGTCGACGAGCGGCTCGAGCAGAAGGATGATCAAGAGATGGGCCAGCACGTACGGCTTGGCGGAGCGTTCGTCGGCGCCTGGCGGTCCCTTCAGGCCGATCAGGCTCTTCAAGCGCTTGAAGCCGAGCTCGATCCTCCATCGCAGACGATAAAGCGCGAGAACGTCGGCGGTCGGGAAGGCCTCGGGCGCAAGCGAGGTCACCAGGATCACCCACTCCGCGGCGTCGAGGGTTCCTTTGGAGATCCGATGGCGCCCCTTTTGCGCCTGTCGACGCGCTACCCGCCGCGCGGCCTCGGCAGCTTGCCCGGACTTCTTGACGGCGACGAGCCGCAGAGCGAGCGGCTTGCCGCTCTTGCGTCCAATGAAGATCGGTCGGTCGATCAGTCCGCAGTCCGACGCCTTGCGGAACTCGGCGAGAAGATCGACTGGCTCGCCCTCGGCGTCGAGCCAACGGGCGTTTCTCCAGCCGGCGCGGATCAGCACGTCGGCGTCCTGCTCAAGCACGAGGGCGATGCGGTCGGGCTGCAGATAGGCGCGATCGGCGATGCGGATCTCGCCTTTAACGACGGGGATCCGATCGAGCGTCTCGCCCCCATGCTGATCGGTCAGCTCGAAATGACCGAAGCGCTCGCGCGGAAGGTCGAAGGCGCTGTGAATGCGCCACAGCTTGTTCCCCCTCTTGGCTGCCGCTCCGGCCTTTGGGACCGTCGTCGCATCGATGATTCGGATCAGGCGGCCGCGGCTCGCTTGCGGCGCGGCGGCGGCCAGCGCCTCCCCGACCAAGAGCGCCAACCAGTCACCGCACCGGCGCAGGCGCTGAAGCAGTGCGACATTGGAAAGATTGGCAAGCCCGATCGCCGTCGCCCAGGCGGCGGTCGATCGCAACCCTCGATCGCTGAGGCAATAGGCCAGGATCAGGCGCAACAAATCCACGGCGGTTGCGACGGCCCGCGCCCGCAGAAAGGCCTTCGTGTCGCGGGCGCTTTGTTCGAGCGTCGTCGCCCCGCCGAGCCGGGCGACGACGCCCTCCCAATCCTGGGTCACAAGTGATTCGCGAGTCATCCCATGGTGGAATCACAAGCGATTCTCGGACACAAGAGCCAATGTTAGCGCCTATGGGATCAAGTCCGGGGGTCCGGCGCGATACCGACTTCAAAAGCTCGGCATGGGGAATGCTCCCGAAGTAGTCCGCAAGGTCGGCGTCCACCACGTCCGGGTGGCCGCGAAACAACAGCTCCTGCACCTTGGCCACCGCCTGTTGGGCGTTTCGCCCGGGGCGGTAGGCGTAGAGTTCCGGTGGAAGATCGGCTTCGAAAATCGGCTCCAGCACCAGCGTCGCCGCCGTCATGCAGACCCGATCCCGCAAGGTTGAGATGCCCAGCGGCCTGAGTTTGCCGTTGGCCTTCGGTATGTAGACGCGTCTGATAGGGTCGGGTCGGTAAGTCTCCTGCCTGAGCGCAAGCGCCAGTT
>NZ_JBKQOT010000500.1:0-10534 GCF_052145395.1 Roseiarcus sp. | reverse complement strand
TTGACCGCCTTGCGCTGCGGAGAGCCGGCTCCGCGTGAAGCGTGAACGGTTCTCGGGGGCGGCTGCGATCCAACATGGGCCGATAAATCCTACATAGGCGTAAGCGAGGTTGCACCGATAGACCCGGAAAATACCCATTGTGACGGTCCGGACGTATCCCCACGCGCGCCGCTCCCGCGCGGCGTCGTGATCGTCAAGTCAGCGGCTTGCATCCTTGGCGAATGCGGGAACGACCACTAATTGCGCGCTCCTTCCGTAGCAGGACTGTTCACGAGGGCGGCAGGCCCGTCAGTGCCGCAGCGCGCGAGCGGATCAGCCCCGCCCGACGAACGGCATCTTGGTCGCCGTGATGGTCATGGTGAGGATGTTGGTCGAGAGCGGCAGGCTCGCCATGTGGACGATCGCCGCGGCGACCTCCTCGACGTCCATCATCGGCTCGACCGCGATCCGGCCGTCGGCCTGCGGCACGCCCTGCGTCATCTTTCGGGCCATGTCGGTCAGGGCGTTGCCGATGTCGATCTGGCCGCAGGCGATGTCATGCGCCCGGCCGTCGAGCGCAATCGACTTGGTGAGGCCGGTGATGGCGTGCTTCGTCGCCGTGTAGGGCGCCGACATCGGCCGCGGGACGTGGGCCGAGATCGAACCGTTGTTGATGATCCGGCCGCCCTGGGGCGTCTGCCGCTTCATCAGGCCGAACGCGCCCTGCGCGCACAAAAAGGCGCCGTTGAGGTTGACGTCGACCACCGCCTTCCATTGTGCGAAGGTCAGTTCGTCGAGCGGCACGGCGGGGGCGTTCTGGCCCGCGTTGTTGAACAAGAGGTCGAGCCGGCCGAAGCCGTCCTCGATCGTCCGGAACAGCTCGGCGACCGAGTCAGGATCGCCGACATCGCCGGAAATGGCGATGGCCCGGCGGCCGAGGTGGCCGATCTCGCGCGCGATGGCGACGAGCGGGTCCTTCCGCCGCCCGGCGAGCGCCACATTCCAGCCCGCGCGGGCAAGCGCCAGAGCGGAGGCCTTGCCGATCCCGACGCCGGCGCCGGTCACAAGGGCGAATTTTTCCTCGTTCATCGTTCCTCCCTCACCACAAGCGTTCGCCACGAAGGTCCGGCGCCATGCGCCACACCGCTGCGCCGAGCACGATCGCCCCGCCGAGCACGGTCAGGACGCCCGGGTTCTCGCCGAAGGCAAGAAACACCCAGACAGGTCCGAGCACAACGTCGAGCAGGCTGATCAGTCCCGCCTCGGCGGAGGGAATGAATTTCGCCCCCTCCATGAACAGGACGAAGGCGAGACCGATGGTGGTCAGCCCGAACAGGAACAGCACGGCGAGATCATAAAGATCGAGCGGCGGATGAGGCGAGAGCGCGAAGCCGACCAGGCCCGAACCGAAAGCGCCGATCGCGTTGACGGCGATCATCGACGCGCCCGGACGGCGGCGCTGCAGCACGACCATGCCGGCGAAGGCGACCGTCATCAGCGCCGATAGGGCCTGCCCGAGGAGCCGCCCCGAGCCGAGGCCGTTTTCGACCATGATGGCGATTCCCGCGAAGGCCGTGACCCCGGCCGCGAGCGTGCGCGCCGACACCCTTTCGCGGTTGACGAGCCAACCGATCGCGGCGGCGACGAAGGGAAGCGTGGCGTAGATGATCATGACGTCGGCGATGGTGGTGGTCATCACCGCGGCGGTGTAGGTGGAGATGGCGATCAGCGCCAAAGCCACGACGACCGGCGAGAGCCAGCCGAAGCCGAAGGATTCGTCCATTCGCCCGCGACGCCATTCGACGATCCCGACGACCGAGATCGAGGCGGCCCCGAGGGTCGCCCGCCAGCCCATCACCGTCCAGACATCGAGATGGCCGAGCACCCGGGCGAACACGCCCGCGAGGCTCCACATCACGGTCGCGGACAGCACGAGAAGGACGCCGCGCCGGCGCGCGGAGTTTTCGCCCAGCACGAGGAAGGCCTCCGGTTCGCTTTCTGGAATCGCCGGCGATGATACGGGTTCGCATGGGCATGCGCAAAATCGGCTCCCGCGAGCCCCCCGATTGCGCCGCCGACCTCACGCGGTGTAGGAGCGCAGAAAGCTCGGCGGGGGACGGACCATGCTCGGCGGAAACGTCAGCGAAATCGCCGCGACGGCGAACGTCGCCTTCCTGCTGGCGTTCCCGTCGCTGTTCTCGATCATCAACCCGATCGGCGGCGCGCTGATCTTCAGCGTCTACACGCGCGCCTTCTCTCGCCCGGACCGGCTGACGACCGCGGGACTGGTCGGCCTCTATTCGCTCATCATCATGTTCTGCGCCCTCTGGGGTGGGGCGTACGTGCTCAACTTCTTCGGCGTGTCGATCGACGCCGTGCGCATCGCCGGCGGCATGGTCGTTGCGCTCAGCGGCTGGCATCTTCTGAACTCCGGCGACCAGCACCCGGATCGCAAGACCGGCGACCAGCAGCCCGCGACGGGCGACGCCGACGACGACCCAAAGCAGGTCGCCTTCTTCCCGCTCACCCTGCCCTTCACCACCGGACCGGGCACGATTGCGGTGGCGATCACGCTAGGGGCGGAGCGGCCCAAGGACAGCGCCCATGCGCTCGCGTTCTTCCTCGGCGTGACGCTCGCGGCGATCGCCAACGCCGCGATCATCTGGATCGCCTATCGATTCGCGGACCGGCTGACGGCGGCGATGGGGGCCACAGCGCGGCAGGTAGTCGTGCGCCTGTCCGCTTTCCTGCTCGTGTGCATCGGCGTGCAGATTCTCGTCACCGCAGTCGGCGACCTCGTGATGAAATGGCGGGTGGGTTAGGCGCCCCTTGCCCCGCGAAGCGGGGGGCGGCCGAAGGCCGGATGACGGGCGGCGCGACCCGATGAACCTTGGCGCCGCCCCTCACCCCGACCCTCTCCCTTCCCGGGCTTGTCCCGGGGATCAGCGGGGCGAGGGGGGGTTAGCGCGCCGCCTTCTCCGCCGGATAGAGCGCCCGATACCGCTTGAGCCTCGGCGCGTGCAGCGCGGCGCCGTCGGCGTTGGGCGCAAAGCTCTTCTGCACCGGCGGGCGCGTGCAAATCGCTTCAACCGTTCCCGCCCCGGCCGCGAGCATGCCGAGCCGGGCGGCGCCGAGCGCAGCGCCCGCCTCCGCCCCTTGCGCGACGTCGATGGTCAGGCCGGTCACGTCGGCGATCATCTGCCCCCAAAAATCGGAGCGCGCCCCGCCGCCGACCAGCAGCGGCCGGACGGGCCGCGCGCCGGCCGCGTCGAGCACGTCGACGCCGTCGGCGAAGGAGAAGGCGACCCCTTCCATTACCGCAAAGACCAGCGCGTCGGCGCCATGGCTCGCCCTCAGGCCCGCGAACATCCCGGTCGCCTCGGCGTCGTTGTGCGGCGTGCGCTCGCCGCTGAGATAGGGCAGGAACACCGGCGCGGCGGCGATGGCCGCCTTCGACCGGGCGAAGCTCTGCGCAGAGGCGACGAGCGCGCCAACCTCGTTCTCGCGGCCAAGAATGCCCGCGATCCACGACAGCGACGAGGCGGCCGACAACATCACCGCCATGCCGTGCCAGCGGTTTGGCAGCGCGTGGCAGAAGGCGTGCAGGGTGCGCTCGGGCAGGCTGACGTAGCGGTCGGTCACCGAGAAGATCACGCCCGAGGTGCCGAGCGAGACGAAGCCCTCGCCGGCCTCGGTCGCGCCGACGCCGATGGCGGAGGCCGCATTATCCCCGCCGCCGCCGGCGATCGGGATCGCGCGACCTTCCAGGCCCCACGCCGCGGCGACGGCCGGCGACAGATGGGCCGAGACCTCGGAGCCCTCGACGAGGCGCGGCATGGCGGCGAGCGTGAGGCCGGTCGCCTCGAGCAGGCGCTCGTCCCAGCGCCGCTTGCCGACGTCGAGCCAGGACGTCGCCGCGGCGTCCGACATTTCCGAGACCGCCTCGCCGGAGAGGCGCAGGCGCACGTAATCCTTGGGCAGCAGCACGCGCTTCGTCGCCCTGGCGATCTCCGGCTCGTGCGCGGCGACCCACAGCATCTTCGGAGCGGTGAAGCCCGGCATCACGAGGTTGCCGGTAATCTGCTCCACCTCGGGGACGCGGCGCTTGAGTTCGGCGCATTCGGCGAACGAACGGCCGTCGTTCCACAGGATCGCCGGGCGGAGCGGCTTGTCAGCGGCGTCGAGCAGCGTCGCCCCGTGCATCTGGCCGGATAGCCCGATCCCCGCGAGCCTGGCGAACGCTTCGGGGGCTTGGCTTCGGATCGCCGCGACGCCGGCCTCGACGCCGCTGACCCAGTCTTCCGGGTCCTGCTCGCTCCATAACGGGTGCGGGCGCGACACGCTGAGCGACGGGGAGGCCTCGGCGACAACCTTCTGGTCGGCGTCGACGAGCAGCGCCTTGACCGAGGACGTGCCGATGTCGAGTCCGAGATAGGTGTGCGCGCGTTCGGCCATGGATTCCTCCCTCCCAAAATGCGGCGAAACCCTTACTCCAAAGCCGCGTCCTTGTCCGGCGCGAGGGGGCCCCGGCGGCAAAGCGCCGCGGCGCCGATCTCCCCCACGCGCCGACGGCGTGCGCGATCTGCGCGCCGGCCTCGTAATAGGCCTCGCGCAGCGCCGGCAGCGCCGGCGCGTCCGGCGTCGTGACGGGCAGCGGCAGGTCCTTTTCCGCGATCCGGCCGAGGACATGATCGGCGAGAATCCGGCCAAAAACGGTGCCGGGGCCGATGCCGCGGCCGTTGTAGCCGCAGAAGGTCACGACCCGGTCGGCAAGCCGGTGAAAGCGCGGCACGGCGTCGTGGGTCATGCCGATCATGCCGTACCATTCCGCCTCGAAGGCGACCGCGTCGATCTTGGGAAAAAGTCTTTTCAGCGCCCGCCGCGCCCAGGCGCGGTGGATCGGAAGTCCCGTCCCGCGCAGCGCCCCGACGCTGCCGATGACGAGCCGCCCGGCCCGGTCGAAGCGGAAGGAGCTGAGGATCGTCTTCGTGTCCCAACAGCCCTCGCGTCCGGGCAATATCGAAGCCTGAAGGTCGGGCTTAAGCGGCGCCGTGGCGAAGTTGAAATAGGGCAGATGGATCTGCTCGCGGCGGGGCGCCGGCCACGGCGCCCCGCCATAGGCGTCGGTCGCCACCACGACCCAGTCGGCCGTGACCGAGCCGCCCCCGGTCGCGACCCGCCACCCGCCGCCCGTCCACTCCGCCGCGCGAACCGCGCTCCGTGTATGGATCGCGGCGCCCGCCGCGAGCGCGGCGCCGGCGAGGCCGCGGACGTAGGCGAGCGGCTGAATCGTTCCGGCGCGCATGTCGAGGAGCGCGCCAGAAAAGGCGGTAGAGCCGACCCGCCTCGCAGTCTCCTCGGCGGAAAGCGGTTTGACCGGCGCGCCGCGCGCGCCCCATTGGCGCGCCCGCTCGGCGATCTCCTCGGCGCCGGTGTGGCCGACGGCGCAATGCAGCGTGCCGTTGTGAACCGGCTCGCAGTCGATCTTATGCTTCTCGATCGTCTCCCAGACCGCGGCCGGCGCGTTGCCGAGGAGTTTTAGCGCCCGCTCGCCGTAGTCGGAGCCGAGCGCCTCGATCATGTCGGAAGGCAGCACCCACATGCCCGCGTTGACCAGCCCGACATTGCGCCCCGCGCCGCCGAAGCCGACCTGGACCGCTTCGAGCGCGACGACTTTCGCGCCCGCTTCGGCAAGACGCAGCGCGGCCGAAAGCCCGGTGTAGCCGCAGCCGACGACCGCCACGTCGGCCTTGACGTGGCCGATCAGCGGCTGGGTCGGCGGAGCGGGGGGCGCCGTCTTTTCCCAGAGGCCGTGCGTGAGGAGGTCGTCGAGCATCGCGGGTCCGGATCCCTGAATCCGACAAACATAGGCGCGCGATCCGGGCCTCGCCAGCCGCAGCCGACCCAGCCGCGCCACGCCGCCCGGTAGCCGCGATCGCTGATCGCGGCTGACGCGGCCGACGACCGCGTCTACAACTCGCCTCATCGCAATTCGCCCGCAGAACCAAGGACGAAAGACCATGAGCGCTCTTTCCGGCATACGGGTCGTCGAGCTCGCGCGCATCCTCGCCGGCCCCTGGATCGGCCAGACGCTCGCCGACCTCGGCGCCGACGTGATCAAGGTCGAGAGCCCCGAGGGCGACGACACGCGCCGCTGGGGACCGCCCTTCGTCGAAACGGACGGCGAGCGGACAGCCGCCTACTATCACGCCTGCAACCGCGGCAAGCGCGGGATCGTCGCGGATTTCACCACGGCGCGCGGGCGAGAGATCGCGCTAAGACTCGCGCTGCGCTCGGACGTGCTGATCGAGAACTTCAAGGTCGGCGGCCTGAAGAAGTACGACCTCGACTACGAGACCTTGAGCGCGCTCAATCCGCGCCTCGTCTATTGCTCGGTGACCGGCTTCGGCCAGACGGGACCCTACGCCGAGCGCGCCGGCTACGACTACCTGACCCAGGGCATGTCCGGCTTCATGGACATCACGGGCGAGCCGGACGGCCCGCCGCAGCGGGCGGGAGTGGCGATCAGCGACCTCTTCACCGGCCTCTACGGCGTCATCGCCATCGAAGCGGCGCTGATTGAGCGGGAGCGGATCGGGCGCGGCCAGAGGATCGACCTCGCGCTCTTTGACACCACGGCCGCCATCCTCGCCAACCAGGCGATGAATTTCCTGGTGTCAGGGATTTCGCCGGGACGGACGGGGGCGGCGCATCCCAATCTTGCGCCCTATCAGACGTTTCCGGTCGCCGACGGCTTCGTCATCATTGCGGTCGGCAACGACGGGCAGTTCGGGCGCCTGTGCGGCGTCCTCGGGCTCGACGCGCTCGCAGGCGACGGGCGATTTTCGACAAACCCGGCCCGAGTCACGAACCGGGTGGAGCTTGCGCGCGAGCTTGCCTCCGCAACGCGCGGCTGGAAGCGCGACGCGTTGCTCGCCGCTCTGGAAACAGCCGTCGTGCCGGCCGGGCCGATCAACACCATTGCGGACCTGTTCGCCGACCCGCAGTTCATCGCGCGCGGCATGCGCATCGACCCGCAGGGGACGCCCGGCTTGCGCAGCCCGATCGTCATGAGCGAGAGCCGCCTTGTCCTCGACCGCCGCTCGCCGAAGCTCGGCGAGCACGAAGCGGAAATCTTGCGCGAGATCGGACTCGGCTGAGGCGCGGGCCTCGGCTTGACGGGGCTTCCCGGTCGCGTCCAAATCCTCCCCGAAAGGAAGAGGCCGGCATGAGCTCCATTCGGAACGTTTGCGTTTATTGCGGCTCGGGCGAGGGCGACGACCCCCGTTTCTCCGAAGCAGCCGACGCGCTGGGGAAAGCTTTGGCGAGCGAGGGAATCGGCCTCGTCTATGGCGGCGGCGGCGAAGGCCTGATGGGCCGCGTCGCGCGCGCCACGCTCGCCGGCGGCGGCTATGTCACGGGAATTATCCCCAGTTTTCTCGTGCGCAAGGAACATGCGTTGACCGAGGCTCAGGAGATGCTGGTGGTCGAGAACATGCACGAACGCAAGCAGGCGATGTTCGACCGGGCCGATGCCTTCGTCGCGCTCCCGGGCGGGATCGGGACGCTGGAGGAACTGGTCGAGCAGTTGACCTGGGCGCAGCTCGACCGGCACAAGAAGCCGATCCTGATCGCCGACATCAACGGCTTCTGGCGCCCGCTGCTCGCGCTTTTCGCCCACATGAACAATTCGGGCTTCATCCGCCGCGGGTTCGAGCTGCGCTACCTGGTGGCGGAGAAGATCGAGGACGTGGCGCCGATGCTGCGCGCGGCGGTCGTGAAGCGCGCCGGCCCCGAGCTTGATGAGGCCGCGTCCGTCCACAACATGTGACGCAGCCATCCCCCGAGACCCGCTGCGACAAACCGCCTCGCGTCGTCTCCTTTTCCCGCCGATCGAACGGCGCCATCGTCGCCGCCCCGGCGAAGACGATGCGTCGTCGGGTCGAGGGCTTGGTCGGTGTCGGTCTGAATCGCGGTCAGCGGCGCCGACAAGTTCAAAAAGGCGCTCGGCAAGCTGGCGGCGGGCAAGAAGACTGGCGCCACGGTCCCCAAGGGCAAGGGACTGCCAGATCGATCTTCACGTAACGTTCGCGGACGGCCAGACCACGGAGGCCAACGCCGTCGACGTCTGCACGCAGAAGATTCTCAACCTGACCGATTGAGACGGTTGGCCCCCCGGCCTTAAGCCGGAGGGCGTCCTCTTGGCGCGTTCAGCGCTTATTTCTGGCCGAACAGCTCGGCGACGTATTCCCAGTTGACCAGATGGTCGACGAAGGCCTTGAGATAGTCGGGCCGGCGGTTGCGATAGTCGATGTAGTAGGAGTGCTCCCAGACGTCGATGCCGAGGATGGGCTTGCCGCCGTGGACGAGCGGGCTCTCCCCGTTCTGGGTCTTGGTGGCCGCGATCTTGCCGTCCTTCAGGGTGAGCCACGCCCAGCCCGAGCCGAACTGGGTCACGCCCGCCTGGACCAGATCTTCCTTGGCCTTGTCGATCGAGCCGAACGAGTCCTTCAGCGCCTTCTCGAGCTCGCCCGGGATCGCGCCGCCGCCGTTCGGCTTCATCCAGCGCCAGAAGTGCAGGTGGTTAAAGTGCTGTCCGGCGTTATTGAACACCGCGGCGTTCTTGCCGAACGAGCCTTTGACGATCTCCTCGAGCGGCTTGCCCTCCCATTCGGTGCCCTTGAGCGCGTTATTGCCGTTGTTGACGTAAGCAAGGTGATGCTTGTCGTGATGATATTCGAGCGTTTCGCGAGACATGTGGGGGCCCAGCGCGTCGTAAGCGTAGGGCAGTTCGGGCAGAGAGAAACTCATGCGACGGCTCCTTGATGCAATATGCGGGAATCAAATTCGGAAGCCGAAGGACGATTGTCCAGTCGGGACGCAAGTTTTAGCCGGGCTGAGACGGCGCCGCAACTGAAGGCCGAAGCCCTTTGGCCGATGGCTGCGCCGACACGCGTTGACGCGTCCGCGCACGGCCTATGGCGCGGGCGGCCGCCTTCGCCTAACCTGAACGACAACGCAGCAGGAGGGCGCCATGTTCCAGCATATCCTCATCCCGACCGACGGGACCGACCTGTCGCGCAAGGCCGTGCTCTACGGGGTGCAACTCGCCAAGGAATCCAAGGCGAGGGTCACTGCCCTCACGATCACGGAGCCGTACCGGGTCGCGAGCATGGACGCGGTGCTCGTCTCGATCGGCGAGGACGAGTACGAGGAGGAATCCCAACGCGTCGCGGAGCAGGCGCTCGAGCAGGTCAAGATGGCGGCGGAAGCGGCCGGCGTGCCGTGCGACACGCTCCGCGAAGTGCACGACCAGCCCTATCGCGCCATCATCGACGCGGCCCACGCCAAGGATTGTGACCTGATCGTCATGGCCTCGCACGGACGTCGCGGCATGTCGGCGCTGCTGCTCGGTAGCGAGACGGTCAAGGTGCTCACCCACTCGACCATCCCGGTCCTCGTCTACCGCTGAGGCGCGGCTGGCGGAACGACCGGCTCCTCCGCGCGCTCGACCTTGAGCAGCGAGCCGTCTTCGACCGCCACCACCCGGACCTTGGCGCCGGCGGGGCAGTCTTCGCCTGCGACCCGCCACGAGCTGTCGCCGACGCGAATGCGGCCGTAGCCACGGAGGATCGCCTCGTCGAGAAAGAAATCCGCGCCGATCATCGCGTGCGCCCGGCTCTGCGGCAGCGGACCCGGCTCGGCGCCGAGGGACCGGTAGACCCGCCGGCCGATCAGGACCAGCGCCGCAACCAGCGCGCCGAACAGGACGAGCTGCGCGACGAAGCCCATCGGCAGGACATAATCCACAACCCCGACGACCGCCGCCGCGGCGCCGAACCAGATGAAGAAGGCGCCGGGCGCGAGCGTCTCCACCGCGCAGAGCGCGAGGCCGGCGACGAGCCATGCGAGCGCGGCGAAGCGGGACGATTCGACGAGCAGGTCCATCGAAGCTTCCGGCTCAGCCGCTCCAAGGAGAAACGCCGCCCGCCGGGGCGTTGGGCGGCGGCCCCGTCTGCGTCGGCGGGGCGGCGGGGGCCGCCAATGTCGTGTCCGGGACGGGGCTCGCCGGCCTTGGCCGCTGAGGACGCGGAATGGCCGCCGACGGGGCGACTGCGTCCCCGCCGAGGGCGCTCGCCGCGATCTGGCTCAGGCCGCCGAGCGTGCCGGCGAGCGAGGACAGCTCCATCGGGACGATGACGAGCTTCTGGTTGGGCGACTGCGCCAGCGCGTGCAGCGCGGCGATGTATTTCTCGGCGATCATGAAATTGACCGCGACCACGTCGCCCGCGGCGGTCGCGACGCTGATCAGCTGCGTCGCCCGCGCCTCGGCCTGCGCGGTGCGCTCGACCGCCTCCGCGGCGCGGAAGGCGGCGTCCCTGCGGCCTTCCGCCTCGAGCACCAGGGCGGCCTTGCGCCCTTCCGCACGGGTGATGTCGGACTGGCGCATGCCTTCCGCCTCGAGGATGACCGCCCGTTTCTCGCGTTCCGCCTTCATCTGCCGGCCCATCGCGTCGACGAGGTCCTTCGGCGGCTCGATGTCCTTGATCTCGAC
>NZ_JBKQOT010000499.1:0-5736 GCF_052145395.1 Roseiarcus sp. | reverse complement strand
CGGCGCCGCGCAGCCTGAGAGGCACGCCGCCAGCGCCGCCAGCACGGCGCGGCGGTCGACTGAGACCGTCATTGTCCAGACATCCGATTCTCCCAACGACTCGTCGCTAGACTATGCAGAAAACACTCGAAGCGAGCCTTGCGCCCGTTTGATGGCGGCCCGCGCTTTGTAGGACGCAGTCCATAGGGCGTCCATCCGGATGCCCGTCTCCGGAGCGGCGCGCTAAACGAGTGCGCCTGCCGAGTCGACCCCCCGCGAGGAGCGGATCGGCAATTTGACAGCGTGGCGAAGGGCGATGACAATCGGCGCGACCCACAGGGGCGGAGCGCCGCAATGAGCCTTCCCACTCTCGCGCCGGGCGTGCTTCGTGTGGCTTCGGCGGTTCCCGACCCGCCGTTCGAATTCGAGCGCGACGGCGGATTGGCGGGATTCGACGTCGACCTGATGAAAGCGATCTCAGCCGATCTCGGTCTTTCCTGGCAGCCCTGCCGCTACACGGGCGCCGACTTCAACGGCATCTTCGATGGCCTGGCGGACGGATCGTGGGACTGTGTCGCGTCGGGGACGACCATCACTCCGGACCGGGAGCGGAAAGCCGATTTCTGCGCGCCTTATCTGGCCTCCGGGCAAAGCCTCGTCTGCAATGTTCGGCGCACGCCTCACGTCCGGTCGGTCGACGATCTGGCCGGCCTGGTCATCGGCGTGCAGCGCGGAAACACTTCCGAGCCGGTCGCCGAGCAGCTCAAGGCCGCGGGGAAGGCGGCCGACGTGCGCGTCTATCCGTACCATGGGGTCGCCGAGATGCTGAACGATCTCGAGGCCGGAACGATCGGCGCCGTGATGAAGCTGGCCCCCGTGATGCATTGGCTGACGCGCCAGCGCCCGGCGCTGCGGATCGTCCAGACGGGGATCACCGAGGAGAAGCTTGCGATCTGCGTGCGACGGGGCGCTGACGCGTTGCGGGCGGCGATCGATGCATCCCAGGCCCGGCTCGCGTCGAGCGGAGCGCTCGGCGGACTCGTCGCCGAATGGACCACCCTATGACGGATTGCGTTGCCGCGACCCGTGCGCGCGCAGCCCTTCCCCATGCCGCGGTTTTCCGCTAAGCGGCGGCCTTCCCGCATAGTCGGCGAGCAAGAAGGCAGAGTTTTCCATGCATCGCTATCGCACGCACACCTGCGGCGCCCTCGGGCTTTCGCTCAGCGGCGAGGCCGTTCGCCTGTCCGGCTGGTGCCATCGCATCCGCGACCACGGCGGCGTGCTGTTCATCGATCTGCGCGACCACTACGGGATCACCCAATGCGTGGTCGATCCGGATTCGCCGGCCTTCCAGCAAGCCGAGAAGCTCCGCTCGGAATACGTTGTCCGGATTGACGGAAACGTCCGCAAGCGTCCCGAGGGAACCGAGAATTCCGAGATGGCGACCGGCATGGTCGAGGTCTATGTCCGCGACATCGAGGTGCTCGGACCGGCGGGCGACCTGCCGATGCCGGTATTCGGAGACCAGCCGTACCCGGAGGACACGCGCCTGCGGTACCGGTTCCTCGATCTCAGGCGCGAGAAGCTGCATCAGAACATCATTTTGCGCGGGCGGATCATCGACTCCTTGCGCACCAGGATGAAGGCGCAAGGGTTCTTTGAGTTCCAGACCCCGATCTTGACCGCCTCCAGCCCCGAGGGCGCGCGCGACTTCCTCGTCCCGTCGCGGCTCCATCCCGGCAAGTTCTACGCGCTGCCGCAGGCGCCGCAGCAGTTCAAGCAGCTGACCATGGTCGCCGGGTTTGACCGCTATTTCCAGATCGCGCCCTGCTTCCGCGACGAGGACGCGCGCGCCGACCGTTCGCCCGGCGAGTTCTATCAGCTCGACATCGAGATGAGCTTCGTCACCCAGGAGGACTTGTTCGCCGCGGTCGAGCCGGTCCTGCGCGGCGTGTTCGAGGAGTTCGGCGGCGGCAAGCCGGTCACGCAGCAGTTCCCGATGATCCCCTATGCTGAGGCGATGCTGGAATATGGCGTCGACAAGCCGGACTTGCGCAACCCGATCAGGATTTCCGACGTCACAGAGGTGTTCGAGCGCGACGACGTCTCCTTCCGAGCCTTCAAGGAGGTGATCAAGGCGGGCGGGGTGGTGCGGGCGATCCCGGCGCCGGGCGCCGCGAAGCAGCCGCGCTCCTTCTTCGACAAGCTCAACGACTGGGCCAAGGGCGGGGGCGCGCCGGGCCTTGGCTACATCATCTTTGAGGGCGAGGGCGAGGCGCTTTCCGGCAAGGGGCCGATCGCAAAATTCCTGCCCGCCGAGGCGCAGCAGGCCCTCGTCGCCAAGGCCAAACTCTCGGCCGGCGACGCGGTGTTCTTCGCCTGCGACAAGGCGGACAAGGCGGCGAAACTCGCGGGCGCTGCGCGCATCCGCATCGGCAATGACCTCGGAATCTGCAAGAGGGACGTGTTCGAGTTCTGCTGGATCGTCGATTTCCCGATGTACGAGTGGAACGAGGAGGAGAAGAAGGTCGACTTCTCCCACAACCCGTTCTCCATGCCGCAGGGCGGGCTCGAGGCGCTCGAGAACCACGACCCGTTGACGATCAAGGCGTTCCAGTACGACATCGTCTGCAACGGTATCGAGCTGTCGTCGGGGGCGATCCGCAACCACCACCCGGACATCATGAAGAAGGCGTTCGCCATCGCCGGCTACCCCGAGGACGTGCTCTTGGAGAAATTCGGCGGCATGTACCGCGCCTTCCAGTGCGGCGCTCCGCCCCACGGCGGCATCGCGCCCGGCGTCGACCGCATCGTCATGCTGCTCGCCGGCGAGGAGAATTTGCGCGAAGTCGTGCTGTTCCCGATGAACCAGCGCGCCGAAGACCTGATGATGGGCGCGCCCGCCCACGTCACGCCGAAGCAGCTGCGCGAACTGCACATCCGGCTGAATTTGCCGGAGAAGTGAGGCTCCGTTTTAGGGCGGTCCCCGAGCCTCGCTCGATATCGCGCGCGCTCCCCTGTTTGTGGCCGCTGCCGCCTCCGCGCGCAGCGATCTCGGCGACTGTGACGCCCAACGGGGTTGAATGGTCAGTGTGGCTGTGATTCTAAGTGCGACGCGATTTCCGAAGGAGATTCGTATTCGCAGAATCGGCCTTTCTGGCCGTCCTCACGAAAGAGGTTGCGACGACTTTTCGTCTAAGCAGTGTCGATAGCAAGTGTCGATTCTGCGCAATTTGGGTTAGCGCGCTCACCCGTGGCTGGCATAGCCTACAGGCGACATATAGCCGGAATCCACGGTTTTGGCCTTCACCATGGCCGCCTTTCCCTCTTCGCTGGTCAGCAGCACCGTCGTTCGGAAGACCCAGTTAGCGCCAGCGCCAGTAAGCGTATTCGCGCACGCCGCGCACCTCTCGTTGCTGGGAAACTCGACGATGCTAATGCCATCGTAGTCGCCGAATGCGTAGAAGAACTGATGCATGCGACCATCGAACCCTTGCACCGCTTTGCGGAGCTCTGCCGCGCGGTCCTGCGGCGTGTCGACCATGGCCCGGATGGCTTCGTCCTTATATTTCCACTGAAACAGGTAGTACGGCATGGCTTGTTCCTCCCTCCAGCCCGCGCTAGTCGAGGTTACGGCGCCGTGACGCCCAATGTCTGTGATGCCGATCACAGGACGGTCCGGCCCTTTCGCAAGGTCTCACGCATGCCGCTGTCCTCGGTGAAGGTTGGGGATTCGGCGCGGGCTTCGGCGTCGCGATTTTTGCGGCGATGGGCCGCCGGAGTCGCGCCCGTCCATTTGCGGAAGGCGCGGTGGAAGGCGCTGGGCTTGTCGAAGGCGAGTCCAGCGGCGATGTCGGCGACGCCGAGCCGGCCTTCGGCCAGTCGTTGCAGGGCGCGCTCGTGGCGGAGCGCGTCGCGGGTGGCGCGGTAGGTCTGGCCTTCCTGGCTCAGCGGTGGCGCAGCGTCGAGGCCGGGCGCGAAGCCGCCGGCGGACGGCGGCGGCGACGCCGAAGCAGTTGCGCGAACTGAACATTCGGCTGAACTTGCCGGAGAAGTGAGGACAGACCCCCACCGGAGAAGCAAGAGGGACCCGATGTTCGAAGGCTTCGAGCGGCGCACGGTCGACGTCGGCGACGGGATTTTGGTCGCCTGCGTCTTGGGCGGGGAGGGGCCGCCGGTCCTCCTGCTGCACGGGTTTCCGCAGACGCACGCGATGTGGGCGCGGATCGCGCCGCACATCGTGGAGGCCGGCTATTCGGTCGTGTGCGCGGACCTGCGCGGCTATGGCGACTCTTCGAAGCCCCGACGTCTGCCGGATAATTCCAACTACAGTTTTCGCGCTTTCGCCGAGGATCAGCTGCGCCTCATGCGGGCGCTCGGCTGCGAACGCTTTCACGTCATCGGCCACGACCGGGGCGGACGCACGGCGCACCGCATGGCGCTCGACCATCCGGATGCGGTCGCGAGCCTCGCCGTGCTCGACATCGTGCCGACCTACGCGATGTTCATGGAGACGAACCGCCAAGTCGCCGGCGCCTACTGGCACTGGTATTTCCTCTCCCAGCCCGAGCCCTTGCCCGAGCGCATGATCGGCGCCGATCCGGACTTCTTCTACGAGACCTGCCTCGCCGGCCTTGGCGTGACGGGGCTCAAGGACTTCGATCCCGCGCAGCTCGACGCCTACCGCCGCGCCTGGCGCGATCCGACGATGATCCACGGCTCGTGCTCCGACTACCGCGCGGCGGCGACGATCGACCTCGACCATGACGCCGCCGACCTCGACCGCAAAGTCGAGGCGCCGCTGCTCGCCTTCTACGGCGCGCACGGCTTGATGGCGATGCTGTTCGACATCCCGTCCGAATGGCGCCGCCGCGCCGCGAACGTGCGCGGCGCCTCGCTGCCCGGCGGCCACTTCTTCCCGGACTTCCTGCCTCAGGAGACGGCGGAGGTCCTGGTCCGCTTCCTGGGCGAGGCAGCCGCGGCCCTGTAGGGCGCAATCCAACTCGGTGGAGGTGGTCTTGCCGGCGGCCTCCGCGAGCCGCTTGAACCCAGAGCGCGCGACGATCGTGGAAAGGTCGCCGCCCGCCCAATGGGGATTTCGCCGTGTTGCGCGGACGGATTCCCTATGTAACTATCCTCTAAGCGCAGCGCCGACATTCCGCCGTAAACCTTGTCCGCGCTTGATGAGTCGGTCGGCGCAATAACCAATATCGGTCAACCCGGCGCCAATAGAACGCCGGCCGCGCGCACTGCAAGGAGGAACGAGCAATGCCTAAGGGCCCGAACAACCTGTCGCGACGTCATTTCTTGCGTTCTACCGCGCTCGTCGGCGTTGGAGCGGCGACGACGGCAATCGGCATTGCGCCCGCCCGGGCGGCTCCAGTCGAAATCCAATATTTCTATCGCGCCGCATGGCCGACCTCGGAGCTCTACGCCAACTGGCTGATCGACGAATTCAACAAGAAGAACGGCGACCGCATCCACGTCACCGGCGCAAGCGACGATGGCGAGACCTACAAGACCAAGCAAACGATCGAGATCAGCTCAAGCGACCCGCCCGACGTTTTCTACTCGTGGGAAGGGGGCCGCGCGGGGGAAATCATCAAGGGCGGTTTCGCCGCCGATCTCTCGGACTACTACCAGAAATTCGGCTGGGACAAGTCGCTCAATTCGGCGAGCGTTTCGCTGGCGAAGTTCGATGGAAAGCCGTTTTTCGTTCCGACCGAGATCGGCGCTTCGGTCGTCTGGTACCGGAAG
>NZ_JBKQOT010000498.1:0-3737 GCF_052145395.1 Roseiarcus sp. | reverse complement strand
TGCCGAGCGTTGAGGATCGCGAACCTCGCGAAAAACGGTGATCAGCGATTGCACCACAGGCTCCCTTCGAATCAGGAAGCCTCTTCAGAATCAACTTCTTCTTCGAACGCAACAGCCCTCATACGCGATTCCCCTGCCCTTCGCCCCCCTTCCCTTCCCCCCGGACGAGCCTTGGGCGCGGACGCGGCGCGAACGGCGGAGGGCGCATCGCGCGCCCTGAGCCAGGACTTTCACACGCTCGTCGCGCCGCAGAACAGCCGCCCGCAAAACCCGCCGCAAGCCATTGAAAAGGTTTAATCCGTGCCCGGGAACGCCGAAGCCGCCGAAGCGTCGCCGTCCGGCGGAGCATCCAAGCCCGCCTTTCCCGAATCCGGGCGGCGTCAGGCGCCTAAATTTGCGGGCGATGCTCAAATGGCGCGGCGGCCTGCTGAAAGCCCGGATGGCGCCGCCTCTCCTCAAAGCCTCCAGTATTCACACATGCCCAATCGCCGCGGGAAGTCGGAAGCTCGGCCCCGCCGCGGTCAGCGGTGATCCGTGGCGGCGACCATCCGCTCCAGCGCCCCGAACAAAAGTTCGAGGTCCTGCGGCCGCGACAGCCGGTGGTCGCCGTCCTTGATCAGCGTCAGCGTGGCCGGGTCGCCGCCGAGGCGCTCCGTCAGCGACAGCGCATGGGCATAGGGGACCGCCTCGTCCTGCATGCCCTGAAGGACGGCCACGGGGCAATGGGTGCGAATCATCCCGCCGAACATGAGGTGCTTGCGCCCGTCCTCGATGAGCGCCCGGGTGAACACGTCGGGCTCGTCGGAATAGGCCGACGGCGGGCGCCAGACCCCCTTCTCCATGATCGCGCGCCGGGCGTCCTCCGGCGCCTGCGCCCAGATCAGGGTCTCGGTGAAATCGACCGCTGGCGCGATCAGGATCAGGCCCGCGAGCCGGCCGCTCTCGCCCGCCTCGTTGAGCGCGCGCGCGGCGAGCAGCGCCAGGTAGCCGCCCATCGACGAACCGAGGATGATCTGCGGACCCTGCGTCTCCGCCCGGACAATCGCCAGCGTCTCGGCGAGCCATTGCGAGATCGTCCCGTCCTCGAGCCGCCCGTCGGAGCGGCCGTGGCCGGAATAGTCGAAGCGCAAGAGGCCGAGCCCGAGCCGCTCGGCCTCCGCGTCGAGCGCGCTCGCCTTGGTCGAATCCATGTCCGACCGATAACCGCAGAGCCAGACGAGACCGGGCTTCCCGCTTTGCGCTGGCGCGCGCCGGCGAAAGGCGATACGTCGTCGAGTTGGGGGGGACTCCACCGTGAAATATTTCGTCTCTTCGTTCGACACGTTCGGACCGTCCTCATGACGCCGCGTTTCGCCACACCTCGACTTCCGCGTTACGCTTTCCTCTATCGCGCTCGCGCGCCCGAGCGAAGCCGCGCGTGACCGTCGATCCGCTTTCCCCATTCGGGCGCGGCGTCAACGCTCCCCTCACCGGCCGGACGGTGCTGCAGATCCCGCCGCCGATCACGGGGGGCGGGGACCGGCGCGCGACGCTCGCGGTCGCCGAGGCGCTCATCGAAGCCGGCGCGCGGGCGCTTGTGGTCTCCGAGCCGGGCGAGCTTGCGAGCGAGGCGCAGGCGGTCGGCGCGCTGCACGTGCCGTTTCCCGCCTCGACCGGCAACCCGCTCGCCATGATCCTCAACGTCCGGCGCCTGGCGCGCATCCTCTCGGACGAGCGCGTCGATCTCGTTCACGCGCGCTCGCGCGCCTCGGCCTGGGTGGCGCTCGGCGCCTGCCGCAAGCTGAAGCGCGCGCTGGTGACGACGATTCCCGGCGAAGGGCCCTCGACCCGGCCGCGCACCAGCTTCGAATCGGCGGTCGCCGACGGAGACCTCGTCGTCGCCGCGTCGAGCTATGCGGCCGAGCGCGCCGGCGAGGCCTTTCCGGCGGCGCGGACGCGGCTTCGAATCGTGCGCCCCGGTCTCGACGTCGCGAAGCTGTGGCCCGACGCCGTCAGCCGGTCGCGGGTCGCGAAAGTGCGCGAAAGCTGGGGCGTCGCGCCGCACGAACGGGTCGTGCTGGCGCCGGGACGTCTTGCGCCGGGGCGCGGACAAGCGCTGGTCGTCGAGGCGGCGGCGCTGATCGCCAAGCGCGGTCTTGACGATGTCCGCTTCGTGCTGGCGGGCGAGGTTCTGAAGGCGTCGTTCGGCCGCGAGCTCGACGCGCTCGCTTCCGCGCGCGGCGTCAAGGGGATGGTGGCGCGGCGCGGGGCCGAGGCCGACCGGCCGGCTGCATTCGTCGGCGCAAGCGCCGTGGTCTTTCCGACCCGCGAAGCCGAGGGCGTGACTCGCGCCGTCATCGAGGCGTCCGCGTCCGGCGCGCTGACCATTGTCGCCGACGTCGGCGCCGCGGGCGAGATCGTCGCGGCGCCGCCGCTCGCGCCGGCCGAGCAGCGGACCGGCTGGCTGGTCCCGCCGGGGGACGCCGCGGCGCTGGCGGACGCGATCGAAACGGCGCTCGGTCTCGGCGCGTCGGCGCGCGAGGCGATCCGCCGGAGGTCGCGCGAGCGCGCCGCCGCGCACTACTCGCTCACGCGCATGACGCGTGACACTCTGGGCGTCTACGCCGAGGCATTGCAAAAGAGGGGCGGGTGATGGCGGGAGTCACGAACGGTTACAGCGCGCGTCAGATCGGGCTTCACTGGCTGGTGTTCATCCTCGTCGCCTATCAGTGATTCACCGGCGACAACATGACGGACCTTTTCCGCGCAGCCCATGGCGGACGGCCGACCGATCTCGCGCCGGCCTGGGGAACGGCCCACATCGTCGTGGGCGTCGCGGTCCTGCTGCTCATGCTGTGGCGCCTTGGGCTTCGCCACACCGAAGGCGCGCCGCCGCCTGCCAAGCAGCATCCGGCCTTGCAGGGACTCGCGAGCGCCGTCCATGTCGCGCTCTACATCGACCTGATCCTCGGCGCGCTCGTCGGCCTCGCGGCCTACTTCTGGCTGCCGCAACTCGCCGGCCTGCATCATCTGTTGATGCGGCCGATCCTTCTCGCTCTGATCGCGCTCCATGTCGTCGGAGCGTTGTGGCACCGGTTCATTGTGCGTGACGACGTCGTGACGCGGATGATCCGTCCGGCGCGATAGCATAGCGCTCGAGGCGGCGCGCTCACTTGCGATAGGCGAAGAAACTCATCGCGCTTGTTTCGGCGATCTGGCGGATCAGCGGGATATCGGTGAGGGGCGTTTCGCGAAGGATCTCGCGCCCCACGAGCGCGAGGTTTCGCGAAACCTCCGGCGAGCCGGCCGACAGCGCAATCGCCGTGAGCGCGCATTGGCGCGCCCAGTAGAGACGCCTCCCGGGGAGATAGTCTTCGAGCAGCGCCTGGGCGCCGTCCTCGGTCGTCCTGGTTGGCCGCAGGATGTTTTCGACCTCCTCGCCCGCTTCGAACCAACCGCCCACCGTATCCAGGTCGACGACCGATTCCTGCGATTCGGCGATCGCCGCGGGGTCATCCCGGTCCGCGACGTCGGCGAGCAGCGAGTCGATGAGCTCGGCGGGCGTCGAGACGTCCGGGACGAGGGATGCGAGACCGAGCGCTTCCGCGGCGCGAACGAGTTCGAAAGGCGGCGGCGCGCCTCCTGCGAGATTCCGTCCCAGCGCCAGCCGAACCAGTCGAAGCCAAGATTCGAGCGGCGCCTCGGCCGAGGCCACGACGCCGCGGGCGTTGTTCGCGATTTGCGCGGCTTCGGCCTTG
>NZ_JBKQOT010000497.1:0-24135 GCF_052145395.1 Roseiarcus sp. | reverse complement strand
GGTCTGCCCGAGCTTGCGCACCCGTTCGGCCAGCGGATCGATCATGGCGAAGATCTGTCGCTGTGCTCGTCGAGCAGCAGGTGATAGTCGCGGAAATGCGGCCCGCTCATGTGCCAGTGGAAGTTCTTCGTCGTGAGGTAGAGCGCGAAGGCATCGGCTGCGAGGCCGTTCAAGGCCGCCGCGATCGCCTTGACTCCGTTTTCGCTGAGGTCGGTCGGCGTCGCCAGCGCGCTCCTGCCCTGGCCGCCATTGCTGGATCTTTCCGGTTTGTTCATTGCGGGTTCCCTTGTCGAGGCGAGGCCGCCGCAGCGGCGGGGCGTTAACGCCTCTCCGCGCCGCGAAGTTCCGCCCCTACCCCCGCTCCTTCGAGATGAACTGCCGGAATCGCTCCGACGTCGCGCCGGAAAAGAGCGCGTCCGGCTCGCCTTCGGCCTCGACCAGCCCCTGATGCAGAAACATCACCCGCGTCGACACATCGCGGGCGAAGCCCATTTCGTGGGTGACGACCAGCATGGTGCGGCCCTCGTCGGCCAGCGCCCGCATGACGCGCAGCACCTCGCCCACCAGCTCCGGATCGAGCGCCGAGGTCGGCTCGTCGAACAGCATGACCTTCGGGCGCATGGCCAGCGCCCGGGCGATGGCGGCGCGTTGCTGCTGGCCGCCCGAGAGATGGGCGGGATAGTAGTTCCACTTGTCGGCGATGCCGACCTTGGCGAGCAGGGCGCGCGCCTCGTCGACACATTCGACGCGCGGGCGCTTCTGCACGTGCACCGGCGCCTCGATCAGGTTCTCGAGCACCGTCAGATGCGACCAGAGATTGAAGTTCTGGAACACCATGCCGAGCTCGGAGCGGATGCGGTCGACCTGGCGGCGCTCGGCGGGTTCGGCCGTCCCGTCAGACCTGCGGCGCATCTTGATCAGCTCGCCCGCAACCCTGACCTCTCCCGCGTCGGGCGTCTCCAGCAGGTTGATGCAACGCAAAAATGTGCTCTTGCCGGAGCCGGAGGAGCCGAGGATCGAGATGACGTCGCCGTCCTGGGCGGTAACCGATATGCCCTTGAGCACCTCGAGCGAGCCAAAGCGCTTGTGCATGTCCTTGACAGTGAGGGCGGGGATCGCTGCGGCGGGCATGGGCGTAATCCTCTGCAGGGGTCCGGAAGACATCATTGCGAGGAGCGAAGCCGCGAAGCAATCCAGGGGCCGCGGGGCGCCCTTCGATCCTCTGGATTGCTTCGCTTCGCTCGCAATGACGGACTCCGCGTTCAGCTCGGCCGCGCGCGCAAGTGCGGCGACAGGCGCCGCTCCAGGCTCAGGAAAGCGGCGCCGAGGATGTAATTGACGGTGAAATAGATGGCGCCGGCGAGGATCAGCGGCAGGTAGGTGACCAGCGTGTCGTTGCGGATCTTCAGCGCCACGCTCATCACGTCCCAGAGCGTGATCAGCGAGACGAGCGCGGTCGCCTTCACCATCGAGATCATCTCGGTCGAGTAGGCCGGCAGCGCGTGCCTCAGCGCGATGGGAAAAATGATCCGCCGGAAGAGCAGGAGCGAAGACATGCCGCAGGCCCGCGCGGCTTCGACCGCGCCGTGCGGCACGGCAAGCAGCGCGCCGCGGAAGATCTCGGCCTGATAGCCCGCGGTGCACAGCCCGAGCGCAAGGACGCCGCAGTTGAACGGCTCGCGCAGGATCGGCCAGAAAAGGCTGTGACGGACGGCCGGAAGAGAGGCGAGGCCGTAGTAGACGATGAAGAGCTGAATGAGCAGCGGGGTGCCGCGGAACACGGCGACGTAGGCGCGCGCAAGAATCTCGAGCGGCTTCGAACCGCTGACCCGCATCCAGGTGACACCCGCGGCGACGAGCCCTCCGAGAACGACCGACAAGAACCAGACTTCAAGGGTCAGCGGCAGGGCCCCCATGAGCCGCCAAAAGGTGGTTGCGACCAAGCCCCAATCCATGCCTCTCACCCCGCAATGCGGCGCATGCCGCGGGTCGCGCGCGCCTCGGCCAGATCGAAGACGCGGGTCGTGACGAGAGTCATGATCAGATAGAGCACGAGGCCGGCGAGATAGAAGGCGAAGGGCTGATGGGTCGAGCCCGCGCCGACCTGGCTCACCCGCATGAGCTCGGTGAGGCCGGTGACGGATATCAGCGACGAGTCCTTCAGCGCCACCTGCCACAGGTTGCCGAGGCCCGGCAGGGCGAAGCGCAGCACCTGCGGCGCGATGATCCGCCGGAACATGAGCCAGCGGTTCATGCCGACGCTGACCGCCGCCTCGAGCTCCCCCTTGGCGATGGCGAGATAGGCGGCGCGAAAAACTTCCGCCTGATAGGAGCCGGAGATGACCCCGACCGCCAGCGCTCCGGCAACGAAGGACGGGACGCCGACGAAGCCGTCATAGCCGACGATGAACGCCGCCGTGGTCAGCAGGGTCGAAGAGCCGAAATAGACGAAATAGATGACGAGCAGCTCGGGCAGGCCGCGGAACAAGGCGGCGTAGGCCTCCCCGGCCGCGCCCGCGAGGCGGTGGCCGGAGAGCCGCGCCCAGGCGACCAGCCCGCCGATCACGGCCCCGATCAGGAGCCCGCAGGCCGAGACGAGCAATGTCATGCCGGCGCCCATGAGCAGCGCCAGCCCCCATCCGCCTTCGCCGAAGCCGAAGATCCTTAAGGTCTCCACGCCGCCCGCCGTCGCAAGGATCGCGCCGCCCGCCTCTCTGAGCGGGCGGCGCGCGTCACGGTGTCAGGGCGTGGTGTCGATCTTGAACCACTTCAACGAGTATTTCTTGACCGAGCCGTCGGCGAAGGCCTCGTCGAGCGCCTTGTTGAACTTCGCGGTCAGGTCGGCGTCGCTCTTGCGCAGGCCCATGCCTTCGCCGACGCCGAACACGTCGCCGATGAACTCGGGCCCGACGATAATCAGGTCCTTGGCGTCGGCCTTGTCGAGCGTCGCCGCGACCGTCGGGTAGTCGTCCAGCCCGATGTCGATGCGGCCGGCCTTCAGGTCGAGGTCGCGGTCGTCGGTGGTCTTGTATTCCTTGATGGTTGCGACGTCCTTCAGGTACTTGGCGGCGAAATTAGCGTGCGTCGTCGAGGACTGGACGCCGATCGTCTTGCCCTTGAGCGCGGCCTGCACGGCCTTGATCGCCGCGTCGCCGGCCTTTGGGTCCTTGGCGGTGTTGACGACCTTACCGGCCCCGAGCGCCTTGGCGACGTCGCTGTCCTTGGCGGCCATGAAGGCGGCCGGCGGGGCGGCGTAAGGCTTGGAGAAGTCGATCTCCTTCTGACGCTCCTCGGTGATCGACATGCCGTCCATGATCACGTCGAACTTGCCGGCCTTGAGGCCAGGGATCATGCCGTCCCAGTCCTGGGCGATGATCTTGCACTCGACGCCGATCCGCTTGCACAGGTCATTGGCGAGGTCGACCTCGAAGCCGACGATATGGCCGCTCGAGTCGGTCAGGTTCCAGGGATCGTAGGCGCCCTCCATGCCGATGACGACGGTCTTCCACTCCTTGGCGAAAGCCGCCGGCGCGAGCGCAAGCGCCGCTGCGACGGACGCGCCGAGCGCGACCGATTTCCAGAGTTTCGAGCCCATCAACCCTCTCCCATTTCTTTCGTTCACGCGACCCGGCGCAACAGCCGGGCCCGGCCTCCTTGAGGGAAACCCGGAGGCTAGTCTTACATGCGGGTTCATGGGTTGGGAATGCGGACCGGCCCAAATTCTGCGCCGCGATGAGGCAGACCGTCGACGGGGGCGGGGCGCTGCTCAAGCATGACCAAGATCTCTAAGGTAGGCGCAAAACATGTCGGCCATGGCGTCGGCGTAAGACTCGATCTCCGACGGCGCTCGGGGCGTTTCCGAAAATCGCTTTCCCACTGCGCTGAGCGTCGTCGTAATCAACCGGCCGGCCAGCGCGCGAGCGGATTCCGAAACGCTGGGCAGCGCCTCCCGCATGAAGGCCTCGACAGCGGCCATCGCGGCCGCCCTCGCCTCGCGCGCTTCAGGCGCATCGCGATAGAGGGGGGCGGCGTCGTCGAGCGCAACGCGGACGTCGGCCTCCTCGCATTCCGAGCGGACGAAGGCGTGAACCAGGGCGCGCAGCCGGTCGAGCGGCGGTCTGCTTGCGTCCTCGAGAACGCTGCGAAGGAGATCGGAAGTCTGCCGCCACTCGTCGGCTTGGAGCCGGAAGAGGATCGCCGCCTTGTTGGGGAAGTACTGATAGAGCGATCCGACGCTGACCCCCGCCCTCTCGGCCACCCGCGCCGTGGTGAAGCGTTGCGCGCCTTCCTTCGCCAAAACCTGAGCAGCCGACTGCAGAATCGCGGCGACGAGTTCGTTCGAGCGCGCCTGCTTGGGCTGCTTTCGCGAGGTAATCTCGGTGCTTCGGCGTTCAGTCATGGCGGCGCTCGGCAACGCGAATAGGAAAGCTGACGAATTAGTCGTATTTTTACTCCGGCGCAAGCACGCGCTCGAAGCCATGGACCGGAGACCCGCATGACCGCTCTGACCACCGCGCCGCTGGCGCCGCTGCTCGATCGACTATTCGCCGAGGCCGACGCGGCCGAGGCGGACATGGCCCCTCTCCTTGCCAACGTCACCCAGGAGGAGCAGGCGCGCCTGATGCGGAGCAAGACCGAGTACCGACACCTCTATGGCCACTTGAAGGATTTCCCGCTCCCCGTCTCACGCGAGACCGGCGTCCTGCTTTACATGCTGGCGCGAGCCTGCGGGGCGCGAACGATCGTCGAGTTCGGGACCTCCTTCGGCCTCTCGACGCTGCATCTCGCGGCCGCTCTGCGCGACAACGGCGGCGGCCGGCTGATCACCAGCGAGTTCGAGCCGTCCAAGGTTGCGCGGGCCCGGGAGAACCTGAAGGCCGGCGGTCTTATCGATCTCGTGGAGATCCGCGAGGGCGACGCCTTGCAGTCCCTGAGCGTCGATCTTCCCGAGACGATCGACCTCGTGCTGCTCGACGGCGCCAAAGCGCTCTACCCCGAGATCCTGAGCCTCGTGGAAAGCCGCCTCAGGCCGGGCGCATTGATCGTCGCCGACGACGCCGACAGCAATCCCGAATACCTCGCGCGCGTGCGCCATTCTGCGAACGGCTATCTGTCGACGCCATTCGCCGATGACGTGGAAGTGTCAATGCGGCTCCGCTGAATGCGAAGCCCGCACCGGTTTCGCCGGACGGTCACGCCGCCGCTTTGATCGAGGCCGCCGTCTTCTCCATGATCTCGTCGATCTGAGCCTCGCTGACGATCAGCGGCGGGGTGAGCTCGATCGTATCGCCGGCGAGGCGCAGCATGATTCCGGCCTCGTGGAACGAATGGTCGAGCGCCTTCAGGCCCCGCAGCGTCGGGCTGCCGGGGATGGGGGCGAGGTCGATCGCACCGGTGAGGCCGACGCAGCGGATGTCGACCACGTTCGGCAGACCTTTTAGGGTCATGATGGCGTCGCACCACTTGGGCTCGAGCGCCTTCGCGCGCTCGAACAGCCGCTCGTCGCGATAGACGTCGAGGGTCGCGAGCGCGGCCGCGCAGGCGAGCGGATGGCCCGAGTAGGTGTAGCCGTGGAAGAGCTCGATCGCGTGCTCCGGCCCCTTCATGAAGGCGTCGTAGACGGACTTGCGCACGATCACGCCGCCCATCGGCACCGTGCCCGACGTCACGCCCTTGGCGAAGGTGATCATGTCCGGGATCACCCCGTAGCGCTCGGAGGCGAAGGCCGCGCCGAGGCGGCCGAAGCCGGTGATGACCTCGTCGAAGATGAGCAACATGCCGTATTTGTCGCAGATCTCGCGCAGGCGCTGGAGATAGCCCTTGGGCGGCGGCAGCACGCCGGTTGAGCCCGACATCGGCTCGACGATGACGGCGGCGATGGTCGAGGCGTCGTGCAGGCCGACGATGCCTTCGAGCGCCTCGGCGAGATGGCCGCCCCACTCCGGCTCGCCCTTGGTGAAGGCCTGATGCTCGCGGCTGTAGGTCGCCGGAAGGTGGTCGACGCCGGCGAGAAGCGAACCGAAGAATTTGCGGTTGTTGACGATACCCCCAACCGAGATGCCGCCGAAGCCGACGCCGTGATAGCCGCGCTCGCGGCCGATCAGGCGCTGGCGCGAGCCCTGACCGCGAACATTGTGATAGGCGATCGCGATCTTTAGCGCGGAGTCGACCGCTTCCGAGCCTGAATTGGCGAAGAAGACATGGTCGAGATCGGCCGGCGCGAGATCGGCGAGACGCGAGGCGAGCTGGAACGCCGGCGGATGGGCGAAACCGAAGGTCGGCGAGAAGTCGAGTTCGGCGGCCTGGCGCTGGATCGCCTCGACGATGGGCTTCCGGTTATGGCCGGCGTTGCAGCACCACAAAGCCGCCGTTCCGTCGAGGATCTCGCGGCCCTCCGGGGTGTAGTAGTGCATGTCCTTGGAGCGGGCGATGAGCCGCGGCCGCTTCTTGAACGCGCCGTTAGGGGTGAACGGCACCCAGAAGGCTTCGAGATCGTTCGGGATGTCCGCGCGGGCGGCGGCGGTCGGGTTGGCGGGCGTGGTCATGCGCACTCCTTGGCGGCGGACCCTTCGCCCGCGCGGCGGGAGAAGGTGGCGAAGCGCGGCCGGATGAGGGAAATCCACCTCACCCCGCCCCTCTCCCACTGCAAAGGGCGAGGGGCGCTACAAAACGTCCAGTTTCCTGAACATAGGCGGCTGGTTTCGCCTTTGTCCAGTTGTCGCGCTGTTCGCGCCGTTCTAAATTCTGAACGCATGAACAAGGCCGCCGACGATTTCGCCATCGGGCCGAGGCTGAGGCGCCTGCGCACGCGGCTCGGCCTGTCGCAGCGCGAGGTCGCGCGCCGCGCCGGCGTCTCCAACGCCACGATCTCGATGATCGAGGCCGACCGGGTGAGCCCCTCGGTGTCGGCGCTCCGGCAGGTGCTCACCGCGCTCGACGTCGGCGTCGCCGATTTCTTCGCCGGGGCGGAAGAGCCCGCCGAGCAGGTCGTCTATCGCGCCGACGAACTGACCGAGATCGCTGGCGGGGCGGTGTCCTATCGCCAGGTCGGGGCGAACCTGAAGGGCCGCGCGCTGCAGGTGATCCACGAGCGCTACAAGCCGGGCGCGCAGTCGGGGGCCAAGATGCTGTCGCACCAGGGCGAGGAGGCGGGGATCGTCATCAAGGGCCTGCTCGGACTGGAAGTGGACGGGCGCCGCTACGAGCTCGGCCCTGGCGACGCCTATGTGTTCGACAGCCGCAGGCCGCACGCCTTCCGCAACCTCGGCGGCGACGACCTGGTGATCGTCTCCGCCTGCACCCCGCCGACGTTCTGAGCGTCGCGACGCCTGCCCCGCTCACGCCGCCGCTTTGTCCGCGATACACCCCTCGGCCCGGAGCGCCGCGACGATCGCGCCGGCGTCGGCGGGCTGCATGCCCGCCACATTGATCCGGCCGGAATCGGTGCAGTAGATGGCGTGGCGGTCGCGCAGCGCCGCGGCCTGCGGCTTCGACAGGAAAAGGTTCGAGAACAGGCCGCGCTGATTGCGGACAAAGGCGAGCGCCGGGTCGGCTTCCGCCAGCGCCGCGCGATTGCCGTTGATGCGCTCGCGCATGGAGTCGAGCTCCTCGCGCCACATGGCGACGAGCGCCGGGCGTTCGAGGATGATCCGCACGACCGCTGCGCCGTGATCGGGCGGCATCGACCAGGCGACGCGCGCGAGCGCTGCGAGGTTGCTCATCACCTTCGCCGTCTCGTCGAGATCGCGGGCCAGGACGAAAAGCGAGCCGACGCGGTCGCGGTAGAGGCCAAAATTCTTGTCGCAGGAATAGGCGACGAGCGCCTCGTCGACGGTTTCCAGGATCAGCCGCGTCGCCCAGGCGTCTTCGTCGAGCCCGTCGCCGAGGCCCTGATAGGCGAGGTCGACGAAGGGCGTCAGGTTCCGGGCCGCGAGCGCACCGGCGATCTCGCGCCACTGGTCGCGGGAGAAATCGACGCCGGTCGGGTTGTGGCAGCAGCCATGCAGCAGGACGACGTCGCCCGGATTCGCTTTCGCGAGCCCCTGCCGCACCCCGTCGAAATCGACCGCCTGCGACGCGAGGACGACGAACCGGTGCGCCTCAATTTTGAGGCCCGCGGCGGAGAAGATCGGGACGTGATTGGGCCAGGTCGGGGCGCCGACCCGGACGGCGGCCTTCGCGTTTGCGGAGCGGACGAGCTCGGCGCCGAGGCGCAGGGCGCCGGTGCCCCCCGGGGTCTGAAGCGCCGCGATCCGTCCGGCGAACCGCTCGCCGTTTCCGAAGATGATCGGCTGAAGCAGGGCGGAAAAGCCGATGTCGCCTTCCGGCCCCAGGTATTTCTTGCTGTCCTGGGTTTCGAGCAAAATGCGCTCGGCCTCCTTGACGGCCTTCAGCACCGGGGTCCTCCCCTCGGCGTCGCGATAGACCCCGACGCCGAGGTCGATCTTTCGCGCGCGGCCGTCGGAATTGAACGCCTTGATCAGGCCGAGCAGACCGTCCGGCGGCTGCGTATTGAGGGCTTCGAACATGGGATATACCTAGTCTGTTATTGAACTCGGGCCGCGAGACATAGCGCGTTTGCGCGGACGCTCGCCTCAGAGGCGCGGGCCGGCGAAGGTTCGTGCGTCGGCGCCGTGTGGAGCTGCCTGCCCCGTGCGTTCCCGAGACGCCCGACACCTTCGTGGTGGGGCCTGCCCCTGTGCGACCCCAACGTCAGCGCGCGAGGATGCATCGGCGCCTTGTGTCCCGCGGAGCCCTGAGCGGTCTGAGCGCTCGCGTCAAAGGAAAACCAGACGGCGAGCACAAGCGCGCCGATCCCCAGAAAACCGGTCACGGCGCGTTTCGTCATTGGCGGGGCTTCCAGTCCGTTGGAGCGCGTTGAAATGTCGGGGCGCGGCCGTTCAGCCGCGCCCCCTTTTGCAGGTTTCAATAGTCCATATCGCCGCCCGCCGGCATGGCCGGCGCGGCCGTCTGCTTCTTCGGCTTTTCGGCGACCATCGCCTCGGTGGTGATGAGCAGGCCCGCCACCGATGCGGCGTCCTGCAAGGCCGTGCGCACGACCTTGGTCGGATCGATGATGCCGAGCTGGTAGAGGTCGCCGTACTCGCCGGTCTGGGCGTCATAGCCGTGGGCGTAATCCTTGGCCTCGAGGAGCTTGCCGACCACCATCGAGGCGTCGACGCCGGCGTTGTCGACGATGAAGCGCGCAGGCCATTGGATTGCGCGCCGCACGATCTCGACGCCGGTCTTCTGGTCGTCGTTGTCGAATTTCACCTCCGACAGGATTTTGGTCGCACGCAGGAGCGGCACGCCGCCGCCGGGGAGAATCCCCTCCTCCACCGCCGCGCGCGTGGCGTGCAGCGCGTCGTCGACGCGGTCCTTCTTCTCCTTGACCTCGACCTCGGTCGCGCCGCCGACACGGATCACCGCGACGCCGCCCGCGAGCTTGGCGAGCCGCTCCTGCAGCTTCTCCTTGTCGTAGTCGGACGTGGTTTCCTCGATCTGCGCCTTGATCTGCGCGATGCGGCCCTCGATGTCCTTCTTCGCGCCCGCGCCCTCGACAATCGTCGTGTTCTCCTTCTCGACCCTGACCTTTTTCGCCCGGCCGAGCATCTGGAGCGTCACGTTCTCGAGCTTGATGCCGAGGTCCTCCGCGATCATCGTTCCGGCGGTCAGGATCGCGATGTCCTCGAGCATCGCCTTGCGGCGGTCGCCGAAACCGGGCGCCTTGACCGCGGCGATCTTCAAGCCGCCGCGCAGCTTGTTGACGACCAGCGTGGCGAGCGCCTCGCCCTCGATGTCCTCGGCGATGATGAGCAGCGGCTTGCCCGTCTGCACGACCGCCTCGAGGACGGGCAGCATCGGCTGCAGCGACGACAGCTTCTTCTCGTGGATGAGGATGTACGGGTCCTCGAGCTCTGCGATCATCTTCTCGGCGTTGGTGACAAAGTAGGGCGAGAGGTAGCCGCGGTCGAACTCCATGCCCTCGACCACGTCGAGCTCGGTCTCGAGGCTCTTGGCCTCCTCGACCGTGATCACGCCCTCCTTGCCGACCTTGTCCATGGCCTCCGCGATCATCTTGCCGATCGACTTGTCGCCGTTGGCGGAGATTGCGCCGACCTGCGCGATCTCGTCGGACTTCGTCACCTTGCGGCTATGCTTGGAAAGCTCCGCGACGATCGCCTCGACCGCCGCGTCGACGCCGCGCTTGACGTCCATCGGATTGGCGCCGGCGGCGACGGCCTTGACGCCCTCCTTAACGATCGCCTGGGCGATGACGGTCGCGGTCGTCGTGCCGTCGCCGGCGATGCTGCTCTGCTTCGAGGCGACCTCGCGCACCATCTGCGCGCCCATGTTCTCGAACTTGTCGGCGAGCTCGATCTCCTTGGCGACGGTGACGCCGTCCTTGCTGATGCGGGGTGCGCCCCACGACTTCTCGAGCACGACGTTGCGGCCCTTCGGTCCCAGCGTGACCTTGACTGCGTTGGCGAGAATGTCGACGCCGCGGAGCATGCGCTCGCGCGCGTCCTGCGAAAACCTGACTTCTTTGGCGGCCATCCCTGCTTACTCCCATTGTCGTACGTTGAAACCGATTGCTGCGGCGGCCGCGCCGGCGCCCCGGCGTTTTCCCCGGCCTGCCGCGTTCCTTACATAATCCGCCCGGCGACGGCCGCAATCACGAATTTCGCCCCCGCCCCGCGTCGGCCGGCGCAACGGCCAGTTTCTATTCGAGTCGACCGCGATTTCCGCCACGCCGACCTCGGGGTTTGCCGAGCCCGCGGCGGATTTCCTGGGTGTCGGCTGCGCCGTTGTCGGGACGAGCGCCGGGATCTCCGACCGATCGGGGTGGATTCTGGCGAAACTGCGGCTTTCGACACGACGGCCTTTTGCGTCGCGCTACCTCGGCTCCGCCGCCGGATCGGGCGCGTTCTGCTGCTCGATCTCGGCGTTCAGCTGGGCGCCGACCAGGATCAGGACCATGGAGATCCACATCCACATCATCATGCCGACAACGGCGCCGAGCGAGCCGTAGGTCGCATTGTAGGTCCCGAAATTGCCGATGTACCACGAGAACAGCGCCGAGCTGACAAACCACGTGACCCCGGCGAACGCGCTGCCGACCGTCAGCCACTGCCAGCGAGGCTCTCGCCGGCACGGAAGGTAGCGGTAGATGACGGCGAGGCCGACGACGACGAGAACGAGCAGCGTCGGCCAGCGCGCCATCGCGACGAGCGGCCCGGCGATCGGGCCGAGGCCGAGCTTGCCGAAAACGATTGGGGCGACGACCACGGCGCTGACCGTCACCATCAGCGCGGCCATGCCGATCAGGGCGTACGCGAGCGCGACGAGGGTCAGGCGGATAAAGCTTCGCTTCTCCGTCTCGCCATAGGCGACGTTGAGCGCGTCGATAATGGCCTTGGTCCCGGAGCTCGCGCTCCACAGCGCGCCCAGGAGGCCGACAAAGAAGCCGACGCCGTTGGCGCCCTTGTGGGCGGCGAGCCGCTGGAGTTCCTCATGCAGCAGGTCGAGCGCGCCCCCCGGCAGAACGCCCGACAGCGCCGACACCTGGGCGTCGATCGCGGAAGGATTGGCGAACAGGCCGTAGAGGGCCACGAAGGCGGCGATCGCGGGAAAGAGAGCGAGCAGCTCATAAAACACGGCGCCCGCGGCGACCGACAGAAGGCGGTTGTCGTTGATTTTGGCGTAGGTCCTCCAGAAAATGTCCTTCCAGTCCTGCCATGGGATGCGCCAGGGCGCTCCCGCACGCCGTTGCGGCCGGCGCTCCTGGGGCGCGGGCTCGTGCGGCCCCGCCGCACGGACGGAATTCCCCAGTGGCCCGGACGGCCGCATGCGCTCCTCTCCTCGGGCGACGGCGACGACCGCCAGCGCCCCATAGAGCAGCAGCGGCCACGAGGGGAAGCGCCGTTCCGGCAAGACCGTTCACCCTTGGCGCTGGACGGAAGCGCCCTCCAGCGGGCCCGTCCCCGTCGTCGGCTGCTTCACGCCGCTCTGCGCGCTCTGAATGCCTTCGCTGAGATTGCGCGCCGCGTCGGCGACGGCGCTCGGCGACAGGCCCTCCTCCTTGACCGCCGACTGCGCCCGGTCGGCGACCTTGCTCGCGACGTTCTTCGCGCTTTCCACCACTTCCGAACCGACCTGGCCGGCCGTTCCTTTGACGGCGTCGCTCGCGTCGCCCATCAGCCGGTCCTCCGTCTCCGTAGAGGGCAGCAGGCCCGCGAGCGCCGCGCCGACGGCGACGCCGATCGCCGCGCAAAGCAGCGGTTGCTCGGTGACGAACGAGGCGGCGCTGTCGCGGCTGCGCCGCACGGCGTCCGCCGCCTGCCGGCGCGTGCGGCCGGCCGTGTCCGCCATGCCGCCGCTCACGGAGGAGGCCGTATCGGCGACGGCCCCGCTCATCGACGCGGCCGCGTCGCGCACCGCGCCCGCGACGTTCTGCGCGCCAACGCGCGCCTGCTCGACCGCGCCGCCCGTCTGGTCGCGCAGATCATGCGCCTTTGCGCGCATCGTATCGGCTGCGTTCGAGACGGCGTCGGAGACGCTCGCCGCCGTCTGACCCATCGTGTCCGCGATCGCGCCGACCGCGTTCGCCGTCTGGCGGCTTGCCGATTCCGCCGCGCCGCCGATCCCCGATTGCACGGATGAGGCCATCGCGCGCGCGCTCGAGCCGGCCGCTCCGGTCATGCGCCCCGCCGCGTCCGGGCGACCGGCGCCGTCTGCGCAGGCTTCATCGGCTGCCGGCGCTGTCGGCCTACCGCCGTTCCCAAAACCTTGCGATCGGACGCCCATCTTTTCCGACAGGAACATCATGCAGCCCCCGCCGATCAGCAGGCTTGGCAAGGGGTTCTCCCGCATGGCATTGCTGAAGGCGCGAAAAAACGTGCCGCTTCCGGCGCGGGAATAGGTGAGCATCTCGTCGAACACCTGCCCCGGCGTGAGCCGGTCGCTCAGCTCGTCGAGGTTCTCGGCAAGCCGGCGGCGCGTCTGCTCGGCCTCCCGCTCGTAGTCCCTGGAACCGGACAGGCCGCTCTCGTGGGCGCGGTCGTGATGCGTGGTCATCGCACATGCTCCTTTGCTACGACGTAGTCTTCCCGCATCTGTTGGAGCGTGCGCTCCGGCGCCAACGCCGACTTTCTCAGCCTCGAGGCGCCCATCGCCGCCAGACCGCCGCCGAACGCAAGGCTCACGACCGCGACCAGCAGCAGGCCCCACTCGTAAGGAAGTCCGGCCACGGCGATCCAGCGCGCGATGTCGAGCAGCAGAATGATCAAGCCGGCGAGCGCGACCGCGCCGCCGAGCCCGAGATAGACCCCCGCGTTCGACGCCGCCGACAGTTTCTCGCCCATCTCCGCCCTCGCCAGGCGGAACTCGGTCTGGACGAGATAGGCGAGGTCGGAGGCGATGTGCGTCATAAGGGTTGCGAGTGGGCGCGTTGTCTCTCGGGTCGCCATGGCGCCCTCCTAGCACTGGTAGGGATCGAAGCCGGCCGGCCGCTGTCGCGCGCTGCTCTTGAGGAAGCGGGCGACCGCAAACCCCGCGGCGACCGATCCGCCTACGAACAACGCCGGCTGGGCGCGGGCGAGCCGGACGGCCGCATCGACCAGTTCGTCGACGTTCCGATTCGAAAGATTTTCCGACAGGCCCTCGACGCCGCGCGCGGCCTCGCGAACCGTGCGCGCGACTGTCGGTGACTGCTGCTGAAGCTCCTCCGCTGCGCTGTCGATGGCGCGCGCGAGGCTGCGGATCGCCTCGGCGCCGCGCGCCTTCTGCGCTTCGCCGGTTCTGTTGAGCTCGTGGCCGACATCGCGGGCGAACTGGGCCGCCTGCTGACGGAGGGCCTCGGCGGCGGTCTGCGTCGCATCGTTCAGCGCCGCGCCGAGCGAGTCGCTCCGGGCAGCGGCGAAGCGCTCGGTCTGGCTGGGCTCGTTGGTCGAGCCGGCGGGACCGGCCGCGCCCATCTCGGACGGGATGGCCATGAAATCACTCCTTGGGTGGACCAAGGTTTAAATTCGAGGACGCGGCGGTTGTTCCGCCCGGCCCCCAAATTTCGTCGGAAGCATCGCGCCAGCGCGATGCTTCCGCGCTTTAGACCGATCAGGAACCCGCGCTTCGGTTCGACTAAGATCGGCGCGCGGCCAGCCGTCCCGGCAAGATCAACCCGGCCGCCGGATGGGGAGCCATGATCCTGCCGAGCGTCGATCCGCTGATCGCCGTCGGCGTCGTCGTTTCGACGGCGTTGACCGACGCGGTCTATGTCATGTTCACCGCCAACGTCGCCGCCCGGCGGCGCTTCGCCGCGGCGACCTGGAGCAGCGCCTGGTATCTGCTCTCGGCCTTCGCCGTGATCAGCTATACCTCGAACTGGGCCTATGTCCTGTTTGCGGCGGCAGGCTCCTGGGTTGGCGGCTTCCTGTCGATCACGCTCCTCGGTCGGGCGGCCGAAAGGCGGGCGGAGTGAGCGCCCGGCGGCGCCCGGCGTCCCAAAGCGGGACGCTGCGGGCTTCCCCCCGGTAACGCGCCGGCAACCTTAAGCGTCGATAAACGGAGCCGTCCTCTCATGCGCGCGCTCGCCCGAGCCCGCGCCAACGGCGCGAGGTGAAGCGCGTGGAAGGCGTATGGGTCGCTCGCGTTTAGCATGGGCCGCGTCCGCGGTCGCCCCCTGGTGCCTCGCGGTCGGCGTGCTCTTGTCGATCACCGCCGAGGCCGAGCAGGAGCGCCCCGACGCGAGCGCGTTCGGACGGGCCGGCCTCGACGACGCCATGAGCCCGGTCCGCCGGGCGATCGAGGCGGCCCGCCACTTTCAGGCCGTGGACCCCGACGGAACGCCGGCGCCGCTGATCGAAAGCCGCCTCGTGACCGGCGACCCCGGCGAGTACGGCGAGCCCGACGAGGTCGAGCCGAACGGCGCCCTCAAGGCTGGCTCCGCTGCTTTTCCGGACGTCGACCGAAGCGGCAAGGGCGATCCGTTCATCGGCCTGAGGCCGGGCTTCGACGCGCGCCGGCGCAGCGGCCCGACCGCCCTCGACCCTTATGCGCAGGGCGACACGGCTCAGGGCGCCAAAAACCCTCGCGAATCCGAGTTCGATCCCGACCACACCATGAGCCCCGGCGGCGCCGGCGAGCCGGCGCAGACGCCAGACGCCCCGGGTCTCGCCGTCACCGACGGCGCGACGCCGCCCGCGCCGCTCGAGTCCGCGCTGAACGCGGTGTCCCCGACGCCGACCGACGGCGTGGTGGTCGACGTCCAGACCGACTCCGCTCCGGGGCAGACGACGATCGCGAGCCAGTCGCTCCTCGGCGGCGGCAAGCCCGATTTCGCCGCGCTCATCGACCCCAAGGACAGCGCCCGTCAGATGCGCTGTTTGGCCGAGGCGATCTATTTCGAGTCGCGCTCGGAGCCCGAGTCCGGCCAGGCGGCGGTCGCGCAGGTGGTGCTCAACCGCGTCCGCAGCGGCATCTATCCGGCCACGGTCTGCGGCGTGGTCTATCAGGACCGCAACCGTCCATTCGCCTGCCAGTTCTCCTTCGCCTGCGAAGGCAAGTCGCTCCGCATCGAGGAGCCGGGTCCGTGGGCGACGGCGACCCGGATCGCCGATGAGGTCGTCAGCGGCAAGACCTACAATCCGGCGGTCGCCGAGGCGGTCAACTATCACGCCGCCTATGTCGCCCCTTTCTGGGTCGGCTACCTGAAGCGCGTGGACCGCATCGGTCTCCACATCTTCTACGCCATGCGCGACGGCTCGAACTGGGCGCCCGGCGCGCTCAACGGCCACGGCGACCGCCCCTGAAGCGGTTGATCCGGCCTCAGCCGCCCCGCTACAACATCCGGACGAAACCCGGAGGCCGCCCATGCCGCTCCTCTTTTCTTATGGCACGCTGCAACAGGACGACGTGCAGATCGCCACGTTCGGGAGGCGGCTCGAAGGCAAGCCGGACGAGCTCGTCGGCTATGCCCGGGAGTCGATCAAGATCGAGGACCCCGGCGTCGTCGCCAAGAGCGGCAAGGACCATCATCCGATCGTGGTCCATACGGGCTGGAGCGAAGACCGCGTCAAGGGCGCAGTGTTCGAGATTTCGGACGAAGACCTCGATCGCGCCGACTCTTATGAGGTCGACGCCTATCGGCGCGTCCTCGCGACGCTTGCGTCGGGGCTACAGGCTTGGGTCTACGTCGACGCTATGCGAGGGCCGCCGGAGGGCGAAAGCTGATGGCCGCATTTCGCGCTTCATCGCTCCGCCGTCCGTGGGGGCGATCCGCCATCGCCGTTACAGCGTGCTTTCGGCGCTGACCGAGTTCAGCCCATGAGCCTCCGCGACCGGCGCGCAAGTCAGCTTGCCCTCGCACACGTTGAGGCCGGCGCGCAGATGCGGGTCCTCCTTCAGCGCCGCGCGCCAGCCCTTGTCGGCGAGCGCGAGGGTGAAGGGCAGCGTCGCGTGATTGAGGGCGAAGGTCGAGGTGCGTGCGACGGCGCCCGGCATGTTGGCGACGCAATAGTGGACGACGCCGTCGACGACATAGGTCGGGTCCGAGTGGGTGGTCGGCTTCGACGTTTCGCAGCAGCCGCCCTGATCGATCGCGATGTCGACGATGACGGCGCCCGGGCGCATCGTCGCGAGCATCGGCCGCGTAATGAGTTTCGGCGCCGCGGCGCCGGGCAGCAGAACCGCTCCGATCACGAGGTCGGCCTCGCTCACGAGTTCCGCGATCGAGGCGCGGGTCGAGTAGACGGTCCTGAGGGCGGAGCCAAACTGCGCCGAGAGCCGCCGCAGCGCCTCATGCGAGCGGTCGACGACGGTGACGGCCGCGCCCATGCCGACGGCGATTGTCGCCGCGTGCGTTCCCGAAACTCCGCCGCCGAGGATCACGACGTTGGCGGCGGCCACCCCTGGCACGCCGCCGAGAAGCACGCCGCGCCCGCCCTGCGCCTTTTCCAGCGCATGCGCGCCGACCTGCGGCCCAAGGCGTCCCGCGACCTCCGACATCGGCGTCAACAGGGGCAGATGTCCATGCGCGTCGGTCACGGTCTCGTAGGCGATGCAGACCGCGCCGGACGCGATCAGGTCCTGGGTCTGCGGCAGGTCGGGGGCGAGATGCAGGTAGGTGAAGAGGATCTGTCCCGGGCGCAGAAGCTTTCTCTCCTCGACCAGAGGCTCCTTGACCTTCACCACCATTTCCGCGCGGGCGAAGACTTCCGCCGGGGTGTCGACGAGTTCGGCCCCGGCGCGCTGATATTCCTCATCAAGCGAGCCCGAGCCGACGCCTGCGCCTTTCTCGACGATCGCGCGATGCCCGTGATGCACGAGCTCCGCGACCGCCGCGGGCGTCATGCCGACCCGGTATTCGTTGTCCTTGATTTCCTTCGGAACGCCGACGAGCATGGCTCCGCCTCCTTGACCATGGTCGCGCAATGATGGCGCCGTCCGGCCGCAATCTGTCGCCGATTTCCGGCTTTTCCTTGGCCGTCCTTCGCATAGGATTGCGCCGATACGACAGGCGGGCGTTGATTCGTGCGCATCGAGGACTTCGACGATCTCGACCGGGCGATCCTGCGCGAGCTCATGCGCGACGGAAGGATCACCAACGCGGAACTCTCCGAACGCGTGCATCTCTCGCCGTCGGCCTGTCTGCGCCGCACGCGCGCCCTCAAAGAGAGCGGGGTGATCGCGGGCTATGTCGCCCTGCTCGACGCCGGAAAGGCCGGCCTTGAAGGCGCGGCGTTCGTCTTCGTCACCCTGGAGCAGCAGGGCCGCGCCATGCTGGACGCGTTCGAACGCGACGCCCAGCGGCATCCCGAAATCACCGAATGCCATCTCTTGGCCGGGTCGGCCGACTACCTTCTACGGGTCGTCTTCCGCGACTCGCGCGATTTCGAGCGCATCCATACCGATATCCTGACCCAGATGCCCGGGGTCTCGCGCGTGCAATCGACGTTGCCGCTCCGGACCGTCAAGACCACCACCGTCCTGCCGATCTGACTGGGCCTCTTGCCCGGCGGCCCGAGTCTGGTAAGGACGGCGGGGCTCCGCCGAGGCGGAGACGTCTGCAATGCGGGGGAAGAATGTCTTCAATCGTTCGATTTGCGCTGGCCGCTGTCGCCTTCGCCGCGGTCGCCGCCACAGGGCTTGGCGCGGCGGCGGGAACGCTGGACAAGGTGCGCCAGGACAAGACGATCCGTCTCGCGGTTCGGGCGGACGCCCCGCCTTTCTCCTACAAGGACGCCAACGGCGACCCCGCGGGATTCATGGTCGACCTCTGCCGCGCGGTGGCGACCGGACTGGCGGCGGAGCTCAACCTCAGCGAGCTGAAGGTCGAGTTCGTCCCGGTCACGGCGGAGAACCGGTTCGACGCCATCGAGACGGGCAAGGCCGACATCTTGTGCGAGCCCACCACCGAGACCCTGTCGCGGCGCGAGAAAGTCGATTTCTCGATCCCGACTTTCGTCGACGGGGCGAGCCTGCTCGTCACGGGCGAGGGCCCGAGCGACTTCGCGGGGCTCGCCGGCAAGAAGGTTGGCGTGCTCGCCGGCACGACCACCGAGCGGGGCCTGCGCGACACGCTCGCCAACGCCAAGGTCAACGCCGAGGTGGTTCCCGTCAAGACTCACGAGGACGGGCTCAAGACGCTGGAGGACGGCGGCGTCGCAGCCTATTTCGCCGATCGCGCGATCCTCGCCTATCTCGCCTCCAAGGCCTCGGACCCGTCCAAGCTCCGCCTCGCCACCGATTATCTGTCGATCGAGCCGTACGCGCTCGCCCTGCCGCACGGCGACAGCGACTTCCGCCTGGCGGTGGACCGGGCGCTCAGCCACATCTACAAGACCGGCGGGATCGCGGCGGTGTTCGCCAAGACCTTCGGCGCTGAGATGCAGCCGAGCGACACGATCAAAACGCTGTATCTCATCTCCGCCCTGCCCGACTGAGGCGGGCGAGGCCCAGGAGAACGCCGTGCCCGAAGCGAAGCCTGACGCCGCCGCCAAGCCGGATGTGGCCACGATGCCGTTCGAGGCGGCGCTCGCCGAACTCGAGGGAATCGTCGACCAGCTCGAGAAAGGCGCGGTGTCGCTCGACGACTCGATCAGGCTCTACGAGCGCGGCGAGGCGCTGAAGGCGCGCTGCGACGACCTCTTGAAGAACGCGGAGATGCGAATCGAGAAGATCACGCTCTCCGGCGACGGCAAGCCCAAGGGCGTGACGCCGCTTGACGGCGATTGAGCCGGCCGCGCCGTTCAGGCGATTTATGATAATTTGTGACAGAGCGCCCGCCGCCGCCGACCGGTAACCGCGCATTAAGGAAAAAGTCGTTCTCTTCAAGGGTTCCTTAACCCAGGCCCGCTCGCGTCCTATCGCGACCCAAGGCGGGGGCGGCGAGACGGAAAAGTCATGAGGACGATCGCGTTTGTCACCCAGAAGGGCGGCTCGGGGAAGAGCACGCTGGCGTCTTCGCTGGCGGTCGCGGCCCAGGAGATGAAGGAGAAGGTCTGCGTCGTCGACATGGACCCGCAGGGCTCGCTGACGAACTGGGCGCGAACCCGCGGGTCGGACGACATCGAGGTCGTCGCGTCCGGCGCGGCGCGTCTGCCGAGCGCGCTGGCGAGCTTTGCCAGCAAGGGATGCACGCTCGCCATCATCGACACGCCCGGAGCGGATGGTCTGCCCTCGACCGCCGCGATGGCGGCGGCCGACCTCAACATCATCGCGTGCCGGCCGAGCCTGTTTGACCTGTGGGCGAGCGCCCACACGCGCTCCGCCCTCAAGGCTTTGGGCAGCGACTTCGTCTTCCTGTTGAACCAGTGTCCGCCGGCGCAGCAGTCCGCCCGCGTCCGCGACGGCGTGGAGACGCTGGAGGAGATGGGCGCGCTGATCGCGCCGCTGATCCTGTCGCGCGTCGACTACCAGGAAGCCGCCCGCCACGGCTGCGGCGTGACCGAGTTCAACCCCAGAGGCGCGGCGGCCGAGGAAATGCGCGGCCTATGGACGTCGATCCGCCGTCGCCTCGCGCGCGTCCGGTCGCGATCCGGCGCGCGCTGCGCTGCGTAGACAGGGATATCCGCCCGAGGATCCTCCCACTCGCGCGGTCTTCTGGCAGGACGCTTCTAACCAAGCGCCCTGCCGTTTTTTCATCCCCCAAGCCGCGTGCGGATCGTCTCGCCGCCCCGGCGGATGGTGAGGTCCCACCAGCGGTTGGCCTCCGAGCAGGCCCGCTTGAGATCGCGGGTCGTCTCGATTGCCGTTCCATTGACCGCGACCACGATGTCGCCCTTCTGCACACCGACCTGTGCGGCGGTCGAGTTCTCGCCGACGGAGGCGACGACGACCCCGTGGTTCGCACCATCGAGCGACAGCTCCTCCGACACCGCAGGGGACAGGTTCATCACCAGCGCGCCGTCGAACGGCGACCGGCCATGGATGGTCAGCGCGTCGCGCGCCGGGATTTCCGGAGCAGAGGCGAGCTTCAGCGGGAGTTCGAACGTTTTTCCATCCCGCAGCACCGCGAGCCGCGCCGTCCCGCCAAGCGGCTTGACGCCGAGCCGAAAACCGACGCTCTCGGCGTCGTCTACGATCTGGTTGTCGATCGAGGCGATCACGTCGCCGCGCTTCAAGCCCGCCGTGGCGGCCGGACCGGCGGCCGTGACCTCGACCACCAGCGCGCCGGTCGGCCGGTCGAGGCCGAGCGTCTCGGCGATGTCCTTCGACACATTCTGCAGCGTCGCGCCGAGCCACGGCCTTTTGACTGACGTGCCGCCATGCAGCGCAGCCGACACCACGCCCTTGACCATGTTGACCGGAATGGCGAAGCCAAGCCCCATGCTGCCGCCGGACCGCGAATAGATCATCGAATTGATGCCGATGAGCCGGCCGTCCAGGTCGACGAGGGCGCCGCCCGAATTGCCAGGATTGATCGCCGCGTCCGTCTGGATGAAGAAGCCGTAGTCGCTCGCGCCGATCTGGGTGCGGGCCAGCGCCGATACGATGCCCTGCGTCACCGTCTGGCCGACGCCGAACGGGTCGCCGATGGCGATGACGAAGTCGCCGACCTCGAGCGCGTCCGAATCTCCCATCTCCAGCGTCGGGAAGTTGTCGCCGCCCTTCAGGCGCAGCACGGCGAGGTCGGTACGCGGATCGCGCAGCACGATCTCAGCCTCGAACTCGCGCCGGTCGGCGAGCGCCACCTTCACCTCGGTCGCGTTCTCGACCACGTGAAAGTTGGTGACGACGAGGCCCGACGGGTCGACGAGGACGCCCGAGCCCAGCGCCTTCTGCACGCGCTCGCCTTCGTCGCCGCCGCCGCCGAAAAAGCGCTGGAAAATCGGGTCGTCGAACAGCGGGTTCCGCGGCGCCCGCTCGACGTGCGAGACATAGACGTTGACGACCGCAGGCGCGACCTTCTTGACCACCGGGGCGAAGGAGAGCCGAACCTGCGCCGGACTCTGCGGCGGGATTTTTGGTGTGGCGTCGGCGAAGGCGGCGGCGCTCGAGAGTGCGAAAACGACGGCGAGCAACAGGCGAAGCAAATCAAAAACTCCAATCGGTGATGAGGAAGCGCTGATATAGGCCGTGCGACCTGCAGTGCAAAGCGGCCACGCCGCAACGACCGGCGCGCGAGGTTTTCGGTGCGGACTTCAGCGACTTGGGCGGCGTCGCCGAGCATCCCGCGCGTCAGCCGCTGGAGCGAGATGAAATAGGCTCGCGCCAGCGAACCCTCACCCGGCGGCCTTGGGCCGCTTCCCTCTCCCTGTGGGAGAGCGGCGCCCCCTTCCCCTTCCGGGGGAAGGCCCGAAGGGCCGGATGAGGGTCTAATACGGCTCTGGCGAGCTTGCGATGACGCCGTTGCTGGTCAGGACGTACCAGGCGCCGCCGTGTCGCTCGATGCGCAGAACGCGCCCTGCGCCCGGGATGAAGTCGCCGGGGGCGACCTGCTGCGGGCCGTAGCGGCTGGCGACCACGGCGACGCCGTCCTGGACGTCCTCGACGGCGAAGTCCGGGAGCAGGCGCCGTGATGCGCTTTGGCCGGCCGCGTCGTTCGGGGAAGGCTGCGCTTTCGCGGGGGCCGGACGTTTCGGCGCGGGAGGCGGGAGCGGCACGGCCGAGCGTGCGGCGCTAGCGGTCTCGGAGTGCTTCTCCAGTTTGTCCAGCCTCGTAGAGAGGTCGGCGACCGCGGAGGCCGGCGCCGTCGCGCCGGCGCTCTTCTCCAGGCGGTCGAGCCTCGCCTCGACATCGGCAAGCCCGGCGGCCGGCTGAGCCGTCGCGGCGGCCGTCTTTTCCAGTGCGTCGAGCCGCGCCGTCACATCCGCCTGACCGGAGGCGGCGCCCTGGCCGGCGTTCTCCCCGAGCTTGTCGAGGCGCGCGCCAAAATCCTGCTCGATGCGGTCGAGCCGGGCCGTCGCGTCCGCGAGCGCCGCCTTAAGGTCGCGGAGTTCCGCGCGTTCATCCTCGCCCCCGCTCGCGGCGGCCGCGGTCGCCTTCGGAAGCGCGGGTGAATCGGCGGCGGCGACGCTTGCAGCCGCCGGGGTTTTCGCCGGGAAGAACGCGCCGATTCCTCGCCAGCCATAGACGTAGGAAGCGCCCAACAGCGCCAGGAGCGCGAGGCAGGCCGCGAATGCGAGACCCCTCGCGCCTCGTTTCTTCGCCCTGAGCGCCTGAGCAGGCGGGCGCTCGACCGGATTCACGACCGGAACGATTTCGTTCGGCGGCGGGACCGGCTTCGGCTCCGGCTCAATCCGGGCGACGGGCTTTGAGGCGCCGCCGGCCGACGGCGAAGGCTTCAGCGCGAGCGCCTCGAACAGCGCCTGAGCGGCCGGATAATCCTTGCGGTCGAGGGCCTTGAGCGCGTTTTCGATCGCTTCGACCGCATCTTTCCGCCCGAGCGATTCGAAGAGCCGCTTCGCCGACCCGTAATCCCTGCGGTCGAGTGCGGCCAGGGCGCTCTCGAGCGGATTGTCCGCCGCCGCGCCGGACGGCGCCGCCGCGAGCGGCGGAGAGCCAGCCGGATCGCTCATGCCGGGTTCGCCGGCCTGGGGTTTTTTTTCCGCCTCGGAAGGCTCCTTCGGAGCACGCTCGGCGGGACCTTCGTCCGAAGCGCTCGCCGCCTGGAGCCCCTCCCCCGCCGCCGCGCCGGACGGCGCCGCCGCGAGCGCCGGATCGCCCTTGCCGGATTCACCGGCCGAGGGCTCTTTTTCCGCCTCGGAGGGCTCGATGTGTTCCATCGGAGCAGGCTTGGCGGAACCTTCGTCCGAAGCGCTCGTCGCCTGGGGCCCCTCCCCCGCCGCCGCCGCGGCGCCCGGGACCGACGCCTCCGAACCCGCCGCTGTTGCGGCCGATCCTTCGTGACCTTCGTTCTGTCCACTAATTTCCGGGGACGCGGAAGCAAGCTCTGAATTCAACGCGGCTACCAACTCTCGTGCGGGCGACTGATGACGGGTTCTCGGGTCCGCGTTTAACGGCGGCTTAAGGATTTTTTGCGGCGAAGCCTCGGTCGTCCGGCGCGTCCCGGCGCGCCCCGTGTCGACGCGACTGCCGAAAAAGCCCCCGAACCCACGCCTGATTATCTTGGTCCGATCCGTCTGCGGCCGGCGAGCCCGGACGGAGCCTCCAGACAAAAGCGTCGCCGATCGCCAATTTTGGGCGCCGCCGGGTGGTCGGTCGAGCCGACGGCCGCTCGCGTCGTCGTCGTTCTGTCACTTTCAGATGGGACGGAGGTCGGCGCTCGCCCGGCGCAGGCGGAAGGTCGACCTCCTGGCGGGCGGGCGGGAGGCGTTGCTGTGGCTCTCAGTTACAAAGACGACGTTCGCGATTCGCTTCTGGATTCGGTCTTCACCCGCGGGGCGCTCTCGAAGCCGCTGCCGAAATACAAGTTCCCCCAGACGGAAAGCCTGGCCGCGGACGTCTTCCAGGTGGTTCAGGACGAGCTCTTCCTGGACGGAAACGCCCGCCAGAACCTGGCGACCTTCTGCCAGACATGGGAGGAGCCCGAGGTCCACAAGATCATGGACCTCGCCATCGACAAGAACATGATCGACAAGGACGAGTATCCCCAGACGGCCGAACTCGAGACGCGCTGCGTCCACATGCTCGCCGACCTTTGGAACAGCCCCCACGTCGCCAATACCCTCGGCACGT
>NZ_JBKQOT010000496.1:0-25660 GCF_052145395.1 Roseiarcus sp. | reverse complement strand
GCGAGCAGTTACGCAGGAGTTTGGGGCCGCCGTCGGGGGCTGAGTGCTCCATGAGCACGACGACGCGGCGGACGCCGGAGACGATGTCCATGGCTCCGCCCATTCCTTTGACGCGCTTGCCGGGGATCATCCAGTTGGCGAGGTCGCCGTTCTCCGCCACCTGCATGGCGCCGAGGATGGCGATGTCGATATGGCCGCCGCGGATCATGGCGAAACTTTCGGCCGAAGAGAAATAGCTGGTCGTCGGCAGCTCCGTAACGGTCTGCTTGCCGGCGTTGATCAGGTCGGCGTCCTCTTCGCCCTCATAGGGGAAGGCGCCCATGCCGAGCATGCCGTTCTCGCTCTGCAGCGCGACGGTCATCCCCTCGGGGATGTAGTTGGACACCAGCGTCGGGATGCCGATGCCGAGATTGACGTAGAAGCCGTCCTTGAGTTCCTTGGCGGCGCGGGCCGCCATTTCGTCTCGGGTCCAGGCCATTTTTTGGCGCTCCTTCGATTCAGGCCGCGTCGCGCTTGCGCGTCGTGCGCTGCTCGATGTGTTTCGTGGCGTTCGGAACGTGCACGATGCGGTGCACGAAGACGCCGGGCGTCATGATGTCGTCAGGGTCGATCTCGCCGGGCTGGACCAGATGCTCGACCTCGGCGATGGTGAGCTTGCCCGCCGTCGCCATGTTCGGATTGAAGTTCCGCGCCGTCTTCCGATAGACGAGGTTGCCTTCGGTGTCGCCCTTCCAGGCGTGGACCAGCGAGACGTCGGCGGTGAGGCCGAACTCCATGACGTAGGCCTCGTTGTTGAAGTCGCGGATTTCCTTGCCTTCCGCGACGATCGTTCCGACGCCCGTCTTGGTGAAGAAGGCCGGAATGCCGGCGCCGCCGGCGCGGATGCGCTCGGCGAGCGTTCCCTGCGGGTTGAACTCGAGCTCGAGCTTGCCCGAGAGGTAGAGGTTGGCGAAGGTCTTGTTCTCGCCGACGTAGCTCGAGATCATCTTCCGGATCTGGCCGCTCTCAAGCAGAACGCCGAGGCCGACGCCGTCGACGCCGCAGTTGTTGGAGATGACGGTCAGATCCTTGACGCCGGTCTTGCGCACGGCTTCGATCAGCGTCTCCGGGATTCCGCAAAGGCCGAAGCCGCCGGACATGATGGTCATATGGTCCTCGAGGACCCCTGCAAGCGCCTCGTCGGCGTTGGCGTAGACTTTTCTCACCGGAAGTTCCTCCCCAACAAAGCCCGTCTTCCCTAATCCCGCGGCGAGCGTGCGGCAAGACTGCTTTCGGACCGTGTCACTTCCGCCGGCGATCGAATCGACCGGCTTCGGCCAGCCAGCCGGCAACCACGGCGCCGAGCAGAAGGGCCAGTCCGAAAAAGCCGGAAGCCAGCGATGTCGACCGGGCGCCGATCAGTTCGCCGGAGCCCGTCCGCTTGACGCCGATGTAGTCGCTTCCGGCGTAGCTCGGAGCGGGATTTAAGCCCACGATGCGGGGAACGTTCGCGTCATCGGCGTCGGAGGCGGAGAGCCGGCGCACCGAGCCGCCCGTCGCCTCCGCGATCGGGCGCAGCTTCTCCGGGGTCGAAACGACGTCACGCATTTCCAGAGGGTTCTCCGGGCCGACATTGACGAGCGCGACATGCTCTCCGTCTTCGGCGCGATAGAGCCCGAAGCGATCCACCGTCGTCTGCGCCCGGCTGAGGCCCGGAGCGACGGCCGCGAGCGCGAGCTTGGTCTTGGCGCCGTCGGGCCCCGTCAGGAAGGTGTCGCGCGCCTCGCCGCTGACGCTCTGCCGCTCCACGGTGACCGTGCGGCCTCGGGCGCTGGCGCGCAACGCCTCTTCCTCGAGTTCCGGCTCCTTCATCAGCCAGTGCGCCAAGCGACGCAGGAGGTCGAGATAGGGGCCTCCTCCGTCGTAGTCGCGCGCCCAAAGCCACATCTGGTCGCTGAGCAGCAGTCCCACTCGCCCCTTGTCGACCCGCGACAAGACCAAGAGCGGCTTGCCGTCTGGCCCGGTCATCACCGTCTGTCCGTCCGTCGCCTTCGCGCCGACGAGCCGGAACCACCGGCCCCATGCGGGCTGGCTGTCGCCGGCTTCCGCGCCGGCGAGCCCACGCGTGACCGGGTGGCGGAGTCCGAGGTCCGGCACCTGCGCCCGGAAAGGCGCTTCGAGGTCGTCTCCGCTCGGCTCGGCGGGCGCGATCGCGCCGAGCGGCGAATAGAAGAGGCCGTCCGGAGTCGAGTATTCCGGGCCTTCGGCCATCAGCAGCGCCCCGCCCTGGCGGACGTAGGTCACGATATTGTCGAGATAGGTGTATGGCAGGATCGACTGCTGCGCGTAGCGGTCGAAGATGATCAGGTCGAAGTCCTTGATCTTCCGGCCGAACAGGTCGGCGACCGGAAAGGCGATCAGCGACAGCTCGTTGATTGGCACGCCGTCCCCGCCCTTCTCCGGCGGACGAAGGATGGTGAAGTGGACGAGGTCGACGTTGGCGTCCGACTTCAACAGGTTTCGCCACATGCGCTCGCCGGGATGCGGCTTGCCGGACACGAGCAGCACGCGCAGCTTGTCGCGTACGCCGTCGATGTTGACCACCGCCCGGTCGCCGTCGCTCGCCAACTCGCCGGGGACGGGTGCGATCTCGAGCTCGATCACGTTGACGCCGGCGTGCTCGATCGGCGCCCTTACATCGATCCGCTGGCCGACCTCCGCGTCGACCGTCGCGATCGTCTCGCCGTCGCGGCGCACGGTCAGCTTGACCGGCTCGTCCTGACCCGCGCTGTCGAGAACGCGCGCGGCGATCACCTGGTCCTTGCCGACGATGCCGTAGCGCGGCGCCTCGATCAGCTCGATCCTCCGCTGGCGTTCCCCTTCGTGCCCGGTGATCAGGGCGTGCAGCGGCGCGTTGAACCCAAGCGCGGCGGCGGCGCCGGGAATGTCGTGGACGTCCCCATCGGTGATCATGATCGCCCCGCCGACCCTCTCGGGCGGCGCGTCGGAGAGCGCGTCGCCCAGCGCGGCGAAGAGCCGGGTCCCTTCGGTGTCCGATTCCTCGCGCGAGGTCTCAACGACGCGCAGGTCGACGTCGCCGAGCGCCTTGAGCCGCGCCTCGACCTCGTCCCGCGCCTTGTCGGTCTGGGCCGGACGGCCCCCGATCTGCTGGCTCTCCGAGCGGTCGACCACGACCGCCACGATGTCCTTGAGCGGCCGTCGATTCTCCTGCACGAGGTTCGGATCGCACAATCCGAGAAGCGCGAGCCCGAAGGCGAGCGTCCTGAGCCACGCGCCGCGCGTCCCGCGCAAGATCAGCGCGATCGAGATCAAGAGCGACGCGGCGGCGAGCGTGTAAAGGAGCCAGAGCGGTACGAGAGGGTTGAAATCGATCGACCAGGACGTCACCGCGTCAGCCTTTCGATGATGTCCTTCGCGTGGACCTGGTCGGCCTTGTAGTTTCCAGTGAGCGTGTACATGACGATGTTGACGCCGCTGCGCAGGGCGAGTTCGCGCTGCCGGGCGCCGCCGGGGATGAGCGGATAGAGCGGCCGTCCTTCCGCGTCGGTCGCCCAGCCGCCGGCCAGATCGTCGGACACGATGATGATCGGCGACACGCTGTCGCCGGCGCGAACAGGCCGCTGCACGCGGTCGTTCGGGTCCGGCGCGGGTAGCGCCTCCACCCAGGTCTGGCCGATCTCGGTGCGGCCGACGATGCGATCGAGCAGGTAGAAGGTCTTGGTCAGGACGTGATCGCGCGGCGCCGGTTCAAGCTCGGGCACGTCGACGCCGTCGAGAAGCGATCGCAGCCACAGGGCCTCCGGCGTCGGGGGGCCGCCGGGGCTTGCCGCCAGCGCGTCGCGGGTATCGAACAGGACTGTGCCGCCGTTTTTCATATAGGCCGCCAGACGGGCCCGCGCCTGCGTCGAAGGCTGGGGCTCGCGCGCGACAATCGGCCAGTAGATCAAAGGATAGAAAGCGAGCTCGTCGCGCGCCGGATCGACCGCGATCGGCTCGGCGAGCTCGGCGGAGGTGCGGTTCGCCAGGACGCGCGTCAGCGCGGAGAGCCCGAGCCGCGACGTTTCGTCGACGGTCGCGTCGCCGGTCGTGACGTAGGCGAGCCGGGCCGACAGCGCAGAATCCATGTCGCGGGCGCTGATCGGGACATCTGCGGCGCGGCCTGCGTGCGGAACGGATGCAGCGCTCAGCGCCGCCGCGAAGGCGATGACGGCGACCGCGCCCCGACGGCGGAAGCCGGCGGCCCCCCCGATCCAAAGCGAAACGAGCGCGTCGATCACGAGGCCGACGAGCGCGGCCGGCAGGAGCCAGGCTCGCAAATCGATGGGAGGGGCGGCGTCGAGGGCGCCGACCTGAACTTTGAGCGGCCCATAATCGGCGCGCGCCAGCGTCTGGCCGGCCGCCAGCGCGTTGACGGCGCGCAAGGAATTCGCGACCCCGTAGAGGCCAGGGGGATGCGTTGCGTCGCCGACGCCCTCGAAATCGTCGCCGATCGGCTCAGCCTGCGGGGACGGGACGCCGAGCGCGCCGAAACCGTTCAGCGTTCGCCACGGCGGACGACTGGCGCCGCGGTCGCGCGCGCCCTGCGCCTCGTCGGAGGCGCCGGCGGACGATGAGGCCTCTGCGACAACTCTGCGCAGCATGTCGACGAACAGACCCGACAGCGGCAGGTTCGACCAAGTCGTGTCCGCGGTCACATGGAAGAGGACGACGAGGCCCTTGCCGCGCCGGGCCGCGGTGACGAGCGGCGTGCCGTCCGCGAGGCGCGCCCAGGTCTTCTCGGCGAGGCCCGCCTCGGGCTCCGCAAGCACCTGCCGCGAGATAGTCACTTCGTCCGGAACCGCCAGCCCGAAGAACGGGCTGCCCTTGTCGAACGGCGCGACATGTCTCGGCGTGTCCCACGACAGCGCGCCGCCCAAAGTCCGGCCGCCCCGTCGCAGCGCCGTCGGCGTCAGGTCGTCGTCGCCGGCGGCGAGACGGGCGCCTGCGAACCGGACGAGGACGCCGCCATCGTCGAGAAAGCGCTCGACCGCATCCCGCTCGGGGCCCGGAGCGACGCTCATGTCAGCCAGCGCGAGAACGGACGGCTTCTCCGCCAGGAGCGAAACGACGGGATCGCTCGCCGAGTCCCGCCATTCGCTGATGTCGGCGAAGGGGGCGAGCGCGCGCGAGAGATAATAGCTCGGCGCAATCAGCGGCTGCGCCGAGTCGGCGCTGGTCCCCGAAGCGATCGCCACCCGCCTTCGGCGCGAGCGGTCGTCGACGAGCCAGGTCGCGCCGGCCGACCGATCGCCGTCGACGACGATCCTTTGCGCCTCGTTGCGGAGTTCGACCGGCAAGTCGAAGCGGACGTCGACACCGAGCTTGGCGCCGAAATCGAAGGGCGCGCGCCCGATTTCGCGCCCCTGGGGGTCGAGCGCGCGCGCGACGCCCGTCGCCGTCGCCTGCGCGTCCGACCGGACGAGCTGCGCCTTCAACGATCCCGCCTCGTTCTCGGCCCCGGCGACGGCGCGCGCCCCCGTCCCGTCGGTTACGACGTCGACAGAGCGGGCGACATGCGCGAGCCGGGAGGCGAAGTCCCCGGCGCCGCCGAGCTCGACGCCGTCCGCGATCCATACGACGTCGGTCGAAGGCGCCTCGGTCAAGAACCGCTCGATCGCTGACAGCGCCGCCTCCCGAGGCGGAGCATAGGGGACCGGCGCGAGCGACCGAAGCCGTCCCTCGATCTCGCCCTCATTCAGCGGGGTAATGTCCCGGGCGGCTTCCGAAAAGGCCTTGACCGCGACCGTCCGGCCGGCGCGGGCCGCAGCGGCCATCTGCTGGCGCGCGAACTCGATCCGCTTGTCGAACGTTGGCGCAGCCGGCCAGCCATCGTCGATCAGGATGAGGAGCGGTCCTGATCCGGTGAGTGCGGCGAGGTTGCGCCACAGAGGCTGGGCCATGGCGATGATGATCAGAGCCGCCACGGCGAGACGGAGAGCGAGGATCGGCCACGGGGTCCTTGCCGGTTCGGTCTCTCTGGCCGCGAGCCCCAAGAGGAGCCGCATGGGCGGAAACTGCACGCGGCGCGGCGTCGGCGGCGTGACCCGCAGCAGGTAGTAGAGGGCGCCGAGGCCGGCGAGAGCGACGAGCACCGCGGGCGCGGCGAACGCGAGCGGAAGGCCGAACATGACTTCAGGCGCTCCCGTAAGCCGCGCCGATCTCCGGCGCGGAGAGTCGCATCCGGAGCGCCAGCAGCGCTTCCGCCGCCGAGGCGTCGGTCCGGTGCAGGCTCCATCCCCACCCCAGCCGGGCGCAAATCTGTCGAAGCGCGTCCCGATGGGCTGCGAGCCGGTTCAGGTACGCGTCGCGCAGGCTTTGCGCCCGCGGCGTCACGAACCGCAGCGACCCCGCCGGATGAAGGAACTCCACATTGCCCGAGAACGGATAGGATTCTTCAATCGGGTCCGCGACCATGATGATTTCGCCGACCGCGCCTTCGGCGGCGATCGCCCGAAGCGCGCGCTCGGTATCCGCCGGCTCGCTGAGAAAATCGCCGACGAGCAGGACGAGGGACCGGGACCGCGCTGGCGCGGCCGGCGGAAGAGGCGCGTCCGACGGTCCGTGCAGCCGCTCGTCGGTGGCGATCGCTTCGGCGAAACTTTCGATCACGCCCTGAGTGGCGAGCGGCCGGGTCAATCCGAGAAATCCGGCGCGCTCGCCGCCGCGCACAGAGAGATCCGCGAAGGCGAGCGCGATGACCGCGGCGCGATCGATCTTGGACGATGGGGCGAGGCTCGAGCCGAACCGCATCGACGCAGATCGGTCGAACCAGATCCACACCGTGTGTGCCGATTCCCATTCGCGCTCGCGGACGAACGCGCGCTCCTCCCGGGCTGAGCGGCGCCAGTCGACCCGCGAGGACGGCTCTCCGGACACGAACGGACGGAACTGCCAGAAGGTCTCGCCCGATCCCGCCTTGCGGCGGCCGTGAACGCCGTGGCGCACGGTCTGGGCGACGTTGCGCGCCGCGACGATCAGCGTCGGTAGTCTCGCCGAGAGATCAGCGGCTTCCAGACGGACGGACGGGGAGACGGTCATCGCGTCGTGGATCGGCGCGGCTCGCCGGTTCGAAGCGTCTTCGCGGCAAGGCGGTCGATCACCGCAGGGATGGTTTCGCCGTCGGCGCGCGCGGCGAAGGTCAGCGCCATCCGATGTTTCAGGGCCGGCTCCGCCAGGGCGTCGATATCGTCGAGCGACGGTGAAAGCCGGCCGTCGACAAGAGCCTTGGCGCGGGCGGCCAGCATGAGCGCCTGCGCGGCGCGCGGCCCCGGCCCCCACCCGATCCCTTTCGAGAGTTCGGGATCGCCTTCGCCGGGCCGGGCCGCCCGGACGAGGTCGAGGATCGCCTCGACGATGCGTTCGCCGATCGGCGACCTGCGAACGACGCGCTGCGCCTCCACGAGTTCGTCGGCGGTCATGACTGGCCTCGGGCGCGCCTCGCGCTCGCCCGTCGTCTCGATCAAGATGCGGCGCTCGGCGTCGCGGTCCGGGTAGCCGACGTCGATCTGCAACAGGAACCGGTCGAGCTGAGCCTCAGGCAAGGGATAGGCGCCCTCCTGCTCGAGGGGATTCTGAGTGGCCAGCACATGAAACGGGCGCGGCAGGTCATGCCGGACGCCCGCCACCGTCACGTGGTGTTCCTGCATCGCCTGCAACAGCGCGGACTGGGTGCGGGGGCTCGCGCGATTGATCTCATCGGCCATCAGCAACTGGGCGAAGATCGGCCCGCGAATGAAGCGAAACGCTCGCTTGCCGTCGTGTCCTTCCTCCATCACCTCGGAGCCGAGAATGTCGGACGGCATCAGGTCCGGCGTGAATTGCACGCGCCGCGCGTCCAGGCCGACGACGACGCCGAGCGTCTCCACGAGCTTCGTCTTGGCGAGACCCGGAACACCGATCAAAAGCCCGTGACCGCCCGCCAACAGAACGGTCAAGCTCAGGTCAACCACGCGCGTCTGGCCCATGATGATCGAGCCGATCTCGGCTCGCGCCGCTGCGATCCGCTCGAGGACCGCATTGACCTCGCGGGCCAGAACGACCGAATCCGTAGCGCCGGCTGCGCTCATCCCGTTTTCCTCTCCGCCACGATACGCCTCGCTGGTTTCGCTTTCGCGCCGTTCACACTACATTGATCGGGATCCTCTCTGACCGACCCGTAGCATGCCGACGCCAAATTCGCCCATAAACGAGCGCCACAATATGGCGAAGCCGTCGAAATCTCCGGACGGAGCGGTCGGGGGACTGAGCGAGGTCGCAGCGCGCGGCGGTCGCGGGCCCGCGCCGGTCCATCGGTGGAACCCTCCGGATTGTGGCGACATCGACATGCGGATCGCGGCCGACGGGGTGTGGCATTATTGCGGCTCGCCGATATGCAGGCCGGCGCTCGTCCAACTGTTCGCTTCGATTCTTCGCAAGGACGGCGATCGCTATGTCCTTGTGACGCCGATCGAGAAGGTCGGCGTCAGGATCGACGACGCTCCGTTTCTGGCGGTCGAGATGCAGGTGGAGGAGCAAGGCGGCGAACCGGCGCTGACCTTTCGAACCAACGTCGATGACGTCGTAACGGCAGACGCGGAGCATCCGTTGCGCTTCGAGCGCGGCGCGGCGGGGGGCCTGAAGCCTTATGTTCGCGTCCGCGGCGATCTCTGGGCGCTGGTCAAGCGGGCGTTGTTTTACGATCTCGTCGCCCTGGGGACGTCCGAACGCTGGCGCGACGACCTGTGGTTCGGCGTGCGCTCGAGCGGCGTCTTCTTTCCCATGTGTCCGGCGAGCGAGATCGAGGGGCTTTGACCATCGTCGACGTGAGTGGGCTGGACCGCGAGACGTTCCGAGCGCTGGCGCGCCGAAAGCTGAGGCCGACGCTCACGCTCGACGATCTGACCGGTCGGGAAGCGCCGAAATCCAGTGACTTTCTCCTGAGCGGTCTTTCGCCGGACGCCGCCTTGCTGGCCAGATCGCGGCCGGCAGCGGTGCTCGCGCCGATCGTCGCGCGTCCGGAAGGGCTCAGCGTGCTGCTCACCTTGCGGGCTTCGCACCTGCGCGCCCATTCCGGGCAGATCGCCTTTCCCGGGGGAAAGATCGATCCGGGCGAAACCCCGTTGGCGGCCGCCTTGCGGGAGGCCCGGGAGGAAGTCGGACTCGATGGCCGCTTCATCGAACCTCTCGGCTGGCTTGACCCTTACCTGACGGGAACCGGGTTTCGGATTGCGCCGCTGGTGGCGCTGGTCGATCCAGGCTTCACCCTGTCGATCAATGCGCGCGAGGTCGAGGAAACCTTCGAGACTCCGTTCGCCTTCCTGATGGACGCCGCCAATCATCGGGTGGACGAGCGCGAATGGCAGGGCCGCGTGCGAAGGTTCTATGCAATGCCGCATGAAGGTCGGTATATCTGGGGCGCAACCGCAGGGATCCTGCGGACCATGTACGAGAAGCTTGTTGCGTCATGAGCCGCGCCATCCTTGAGCCGCTCGCGTTGTTTCTCGCTCCGTTTGCGGCCTATGCAATCTATCTCGTCCTGCGCGCCCGCTATCCGCTCGAGGTCGAGCACTGGACGGGCGTCCGCGTATCGATTCTGACGGTGATCGGCCTAGCGGCGGCGGTGCTCGGACTCGCGGCGCTCAATCTGTTCGCCCCGCGCGGCCATGGGGTCTACATTCCGGCGCACCAGGAGAACGGCGTGCTTGTGCCGGGGCGCATCGAATGAGCGGACTTCCCGGGGTGCGGGAGGGCAGGCTCATCGACGACGCGTCTCTCGTTCGCGGTCCGGTCGCGCGCGCGCTCGAGGCGCTGAACGGTCGCGACGTGGAGACGCGAGTCGTCGGCGGCGCCGTCCGCGATCTGGCGCTCGGGCTCGCTCCTGGCGATTTCGATCTTGCGACCAGCGCTCCGCCTGAGGAGGTGATGCGCCTCGCCCGCGCCGCCGGCTTCAAGGTCGCGCCGACCGGCCTCGCTCACGGAACCGTGACGCTGATCATGGACGGTCAACCGATCGAAACCACGACTTTGCGCGAAGACGTCGAGACCTACGGACGGCGCGCCAAGGTGGCCTTCGGGCGAGATTTTCTCGCCGATGCGCGCCGGCGCGACTTCACCATCAACGCGCTGTCGCTCGACGCCGGCGGGCGGCTCTACGATCCGCTTGGCGGACTGGAGGACCTTGCCGCGGGGCGGGTGCGATTCATCGGCGACTCGGATGATCGGATCCGTGAGGACTACCTCCGCATTCTTCGCTTCTTCCGGTTCTCGGCGCGGTTCGGCGGCGGCGCGCTCGATGGCGCCGGATTGGCGGCGACCGTGCGTCACCGGTCGCATCTCGCCCGACTGTCTCGGGAAAGGGTCCGCGCGGAAGTCTTGAAACTCCTTGTCGCGCCGCATGCCGGCGCGGTCGTTCGCAGCATGGGCGAGCACGGGATTCTCGGCGAGATCTTCGGTTTCGCCGACCCGGCGCGGCTCGAGCGCGCCGTCGCGATCGAAAGGTTCGGCGACGGCGAGGCCGACGCGCTTCTGCGTCTCGCCGCGTTGGGTGTCGTCATTCCGGAGGACGCCGAACGCTTCAGTCAACGGCTGCGGCTTTCCAACGCCGAATCCGAGCGCCTTCTCGGCGCGGCGACGGCGTTGGTTCGCTTGCACGGCGTCGTTTCGGCGCCCGCGCCTGAGGTTCTGCGCCGCATGCTGTTTGCGTTGGGACGCCGCGCGGCGTCCGACGCGCTCGTGCTGTCGCAGGCCGACGCCGGCGCAAGACCGGACGACGCGGAATTCATGGCCGCCCGGCGCTTCCTCGCCGAGACGCCGAAGCCTAAGTCGCCGATCGCCGGCAAGGATATCGTCGCTCGCGGCGTCGCGGCGGGCCCACGCGTCGGAGAAATCTCCCGCGCATTCGAACGCCTTTGGGTCGATTCGGGATTCCCTTGCGATGCGGCCACCGTCGAGCGCCTGTTGGACGCCGTTATCCGGGCCAAGCCCGGGGAAGGAAAAGGCTAAGCGCGTCTGCACTCGGTCGTCGATGCGTTGGCTCCGGGTTCAATAAAAGTCGATCGGAAAATACTTGAGATAGATTTCGGAATAGACGCCGTTCTTCATGATTTCCGCGAGCGCCCAGTTGAACGCCTTGCGCAGTTCGTCGTCGTCCTTGCGGACGATGATTCCGACGCCCTCTCCAAAAAACCGGCTCTCCAGGTAGGGGCCTCCCCGGAACTCGCAACAATCGGAAGCCTGTTGGCCGTTGAGCCAGATCGAGAACGTCACGCCGTCGGCGAAGGCGATCGCAATCGCGTTCGATGTCAGGGCGGACTCGAGTTCCGCCAAAGTCACAAACGGTTTCGCGTTCGCGCGGGGGAAGAACGTATTGAGGTAGGCTTGATGCGCGGTTCCCGCGACGACACCGACGGTCTTGCCGGCGACGCCCGTCGGGGTTGCTGCGAACGGCGCCGCGTCCTTGCGGGCGATGAAGCGGGCCGGCGTCTTGTAGTAGGGCAGAGAGAAGTCGACCGCGTTCCGGAGATCGTTCGACGCCGCAATCGAGGCGATGACGGCGTCGCCCTTTTCGCCGGCAAGCGAGTCGATCAAGGTGTCCCAGCGCCGGGCCTGGATTGTGCAGCCGATGCCCAGCTCCTTGCAGATCGCGCGAGCGATATCGACGTTGAATCCGGTCAGCGAGCCATCGGGCAAGGTGAAGTTCAGCGGTGGATAGTCGTCGGCCGTCAGGAAGCGAATCGCGCGAACGCCCGACAGGGTCGGCCGATCGAGGCGCAAGTCGGGATCAAAGAAGCTCGGCGTCGATTGCGCGTTCACCGGCGCGCCCCTGGCCGGCAAGCCGGCGAGCGCGAGGAGCGCAACCAGAGTTGCACTAAGAATATTTGCGAAAAAGCGCGCGTTTCGCATGACAAATTGTGAACACCGTGTTCTTATCGGGGCTTAGCGGCCGTCCTCGGCCGGACGGCTGTGGTCCGGGGCATTCTAGACTCATCGCGTAACCCGATGGACATCAAGTCTCAAGAGCCGTCGCTTGCCGGCCCGATGCGCGCGTCGGGGCCGTCGAAAGCGGACGATCGGCTCCACGCCCGAGGTTCGCGGGGGCGGCGCGACTCGAATCGGTCCCTGCCTGTCGAACTCGAGATCGCCGCGGACGAGGGCGTGTTTGCGGGGCGCCTCTTGGCCGAGATCGACAACGCGCCGAGCGACGTGAGCCCTCTCCACGCCGTCCTGACCGCCGGCCTGATCGGGGAAGAGCGCTACTACCGAGCATTGGCCGAACGGCTAGGCTGCTCCTAGGCGCATTCGGGCGCCGTCTGGCGTCATTCAGCGCGCGTTCGATATGCGTTCGATACGCGTTCGATACGCGTTCGGCGCTTGATTTGACCCTCTTATTCACCCGTGAATCGTGACTTTTCAACGCGTTGCACTCGAGTTTGCGAAAAAATCTTTCCGCGCAAATTTTTTTTCGGCCCAACCCCGGGCAAGCGGCCGCGTCCGTCCAAGACGGCGTCGATTCGATTGCGCTTCGTCTGCGGCTCGCATGAAGGGGATCATATGGCACATTCTGTTTTTCCGCAACAAAAAGTCGCGCCGTCCCCGTTCACGCGAGAGTGCCCGCGCCGGTCTCCTCATCCGTTAGGCGCTGCGGCTCCTCCGGCGGGTCGACGTCGACGGCTGGCAGCCTGGGTCCCTGCCAGTCGGCGTCGTCATGGCCGCTGAAATCGGCGTCCATCGCCAAACAGACGCCGCGTCCGTCGGTTGGAGAAGGCCGGTGGATGCCGGCCTTACGCGGCGCTCTCGCCCGTCTCGTCCTTCCCCGAGTATCCAATCGGGTCAGTTCCCTTTAGCGCCTGAGCCGGGATCAGGCCGATCGCCAGCGCGGAGGCGACCGCATGCGTGACGTTCTCGCAAGAAAGCTTGCGTCTTGCCGTTTCGATGTAGGTTCTCACGCTCGCGTAAGAGATGTTCATGATATCTGCGGTCTCCGCGCTCGTCTTTCCTCGCGCCGCCCACATCAAGGCTTCGTGCTCTCTTTTCGACAGTTCGACATGCTTTGAGGCGAGCTTCGCGTTTATGGACGCCGCAACGTCGACAAGGCACGCCATAACCTTTAGCTTCGCCAAATGACGTGTCTTGAACGCTTCCCATTCGGCGTCCGGGAGGTTGCTGCTGAAGGACACCAGCGCAAACCCGCCCGGCCTGCCGCGGACGGGAACGGTGACGCCGTTCGGGCCCACGCCATGTTCGAGTGCGTCGGCGAAAAATGCGGCCACCTGCCGAGACCAATCCCGATACGGACGCCAGTCGAAAGGCGACGTTGCCTTGAGCCCAACGATCGCAACCGGATCAATCTGATGGTAACGACGCGTGAAGTAGCGAAGCTGCCAGACCTTCGAAAATGTCACCAGAGCGGCCAGAAGCGCGAGGTCGTCGCTTCTGTTTGTCTCGAACCGCAAGCAGGCTATATGCTGGAGTCCGAGCATGGGCGTAATATCATGCAGGAGCCCGGTGAGGTTTTGTGGACTCTCGCCGAGGATCGCTTCGGCCAACGCCAGAGAAGCCGAATCGAATCTGCTTGATCGCTCATCGAGCAGATCAGTAAGGGCTATCGCCTCTGACACCGTAGACTCCCAGCGTTACCTCATCTTTGGCGTGATTCACCAGCCAGGCCGCGGTCGGGTCGATCGTTCCCGTGACTTCGATGCACAGTTCGAGGAGGTCGACGCATACCGAAAGGAGCTTTTCAACCCGCGCTTGCGGCTCGGTCGGAGGAAGCTTTGGCAGCATCGGCAAGCTCTCAGTTCTCGCTTGGTCGGATTTTTTTTCCCTTTTTGCCATTGGTGTGCTCCACCTGTTTATGTCCCACATTTGTCGTCTTGTTGCCAATGATAACTTTGCACAAGATGCGAATTGACTGAGAACAGACAGAGAACTTGCGCAACTCAGTCGTTGCGAATTGACGGGCGACGAAACGACGGCGCGGCGTTCCGTCAGTTTCGCCGCCCAATGTTTCAATACCCTTGGCCGTTCCTCACGAACTCTAGCCTTCGGCCAAGATGATACCCATTGGGTAGCGTCCGGCGCGAATACTGACTCGCCCACGCCGACGGCCTCCCTGACCGTCTTTAGAGGGCGATAACCGGCGCTAAAGAGCGCAGCATAACTCATGACGGTCCCAATCCGCTGCGGCGTTCCGATGATTTTCGGGCTGCAACCTGTAGCCCTAAGGATGCGCAACATTCGCGCGTCGAACACGGAGACGATTTGGGTCAGTCCGGCCAAAATTGCGACCTCGGCGATTCCGAGGACCAGCTCACACAGGGCAAAGTTCAGGCCGCTCCTGGTTCGCTCAGGCTGACCGCTGCGGGTCGCGACGCAAATTCGCGAACTCTCCCAGATCGTCGAGCACGCAACCTCCTCGCCCTCGTCAAGCAGTTGCGGAAAGACGTCTCGAAGCATGTTCGGCCCCGTTGTCGGCAAAAGCCGAAGCGATCCCCAATATTCACCGCTGTCAGGATCGACTGAAACGAGATATAGCGGGTTGAGATCGTCGAAACGGTCGCGCTCACGGCCGTCCTTGACGATGACTTCCCAGCCCAGACGATCCTGGAAGGTCTCCGCTCTGCTGCGAAACATCGCGTCGATTTCGCGGGGAAAAAGCGTGAATACGATGCCTCGATAAGCTTGATCATGTCCAAACCTTCAGTTCGCATTACGGATTGTTTGTTCTTGTTATGTTCCAAAATACGGCTTAAGAGAATGGTAGGCAACGTTTTGTTGTGAAAATCAGAATTATGGTTAATTCACCGACTTGGGCTGCAGCATCTTTAATCAGCCCTAAATTGCGAATCACTCCGAGGCCCGGCGCGGGTTCGCCTTGCCCCGTTAACCGTAATCCAGCTTAGCGGAACATCATCTTGACATATTAATGAATTTACGAAATAAATAGAACATAACAAGAACACGCTTCCCTATTCGTCGGCGCAGCCGTTTCGGCACCTGCTGCCTGCGACGATCAAGGGAACTATAGGCGTCGTCTCACAGGAGAAGAACGAATGTCGTACCAGGAAATCCTGTCCATGCTTCAGGAAACGCACAGTCACGTTGAAAAAGAATTAGAAGGTTATCGGAGCAAAGTCAGTCTGGCTACGGCCGAACTCGACGCTATAGAAGCCACAATTCATCTTCTTTCGGTGAAGTCCGAGACGCTGCGAACGACACCCTCTGGCCGCGCCCGTTTGTCTCAACTTGTCGCTCTGCTCGCCCGTTATCTCCGGGGCGATCCAGAGCGCGGCAGTGTCGCAACCAAGGTCAATTCCGACGCGCTCCCTGAAAAGCCTTAAAACCGAATCGGAAACGGCACCCAATCGGAGAGCAGGTTCGTGCTTCCGAATCGCCACTCGGCGCCGTTGCACGGGTCGCCGGTGCGGCACCGTCTGATCACGCCCGAACTGTCGGTTGACACGGCGCCCGGGCCTTCTAGTCTGCCCGGCTTTCAGCCGCCGGCGCCGCCGCCCCACGGAACACGAAATTATGTCTTTGCAGTCCCTGCGAGAGGCCGCCGAGGTCTCCAAGGCGTGGCCGTTCGAGGAGGCGCGCAAGCTGATCGCGCGGCTTGAGCGCTCGAAGAAGAGCGAGGTGATCTTCGAGACCGGCTACGGCCCCTCCGGCCTGCCGCATATCGGAACCTTCGGCGAGGTGGCGCGCACGACTATGGTGCGGCACGCCTTCCGCGCGCTGACCGGAGACACGGTCAGGACGCGGCTGATCGCCTTCTCCGACGACATGGATGGCTTGCGAAAAGCCCCCGACAACATCCCGAACCGCGAGATGGTGTCCCGGCACCTGGGCAAGCCGCTGACCCAGGTGCCGGACCCGTTCGGCGAGTACGCGAGCTTCGCCGCGCACAACAACGCGCGCCTGCGCAGCTTTCTCGACCAGTTCGGCTTCGACTACGAGTTCATGTCGTCGACCGAGGCCTATACGTCCGGTCGGTTCGACGCGGCGCTCATCAGGACGCTGGAGAAGTTCGACCAGATCCAGGCGATCATGCTGCCCTCGCTGAGGGAGGAGCGGGCGGCCACCTATTCGCCGTTCCTGCCGATCCACCCGCTGACCGGGATTGTCATGCAGGCGCCCGTCCTCGGCCACGACGCCAAGGCGGGGACGATCCGCTGGCGCGACCCGGACACGAACGAAGAGTTCGAAACGCCGGTCACCGGCGGGCGCTGCAAACTTCAGTGGAAGCCGGACTGGGCCATGCGCTGGTACGCGCTCGGGGTCGATTACGAGATGGCCGGCAAGGACCTGATCGACTCGGTCAAGCTGTCGTCGCGGATTGCCCGCACGCTCGGCGCGGAGCCGCCGGCCGGATTCAACTACGAACTGTTCCTTGACGAGAACGGGCAGAAGATCTCCAAGTCCAAGGGCAACGGGCTGACGATCGAGGAATGGCTGACCTACGCCAGCCCCGAAAGCCTGTCGCTGTTCATGTTCCAGAAGCCGATGGCGGCGAAGCGCCTCTATTTCGACGCCATCCCGAGGACCGTCGACGACTATCTCGGGTTCCTCGAGACCTATCCCGATCAGCCGTGGAAGGAACGGCTCGGCAACCCCGCCTGGCACATCCATTCGGGCGAGCCGCCCGCGCCCGAGACGCTCGAGCATGGCGACGGGCCGCAGACGGTGTCGTTCGCGATGCTGCTCAATCTCGCGGCGGTCGCCAACAGCGACAACCCAGCCGTGCTTTGGGGTTTCCTGCAGCGCTATGCGCCCTCGGCCTCGCCGGAGAACCACCCGCGCCTCGACAGTCTGGTCCGCTACGCGGTCGCCTACTTCCGCGATTTCGTCGCGCCGAAGAAACGCTACCGGCTCGCCGACGCGGTCGAGCGCGAGGCGCTTTTGGCGGTGTCGGGGAAGCTCGGAGCGATGCCGGCGAAGGCAAGCGCCGAGGAAATCCAGCACGCGCTCTACGACATCGCTCGGCCGATCCCGCGCTACCAGGACCTCAAGGCGAAGGGCGCGACGGAGGCGCGGCCCGGCGTCTCGAACGACTTCTTCAACATGGTCTACGCCGTGCTGCTCGGCGAGGAGCGCGGCCCGCGCCTCGGGTCGTTCATCGCCCTCTATGGCCTCGCCGAAACCCGCGCCCTCATCGACCGCGCGCTCGCGGGGGACCTCGTCAAGGCGGCCTGAGGCGCGGTTATCCTTTCGCTTGCGGAACGGCACCGTTCGGCCGCCGTTCAGCAGGCGCTCGACTGTCGTTCAGCGCGCGTTCGGCGCCCGTAACTCGGCCCTTATTCGACCGTGAATCAGGCGTTTTCAACGGGTTGGAACCGAGTTTGGGAATAAATCTCGCGCGGTCGCCCTCCGGGTGGCCAGCCCGTTTTCGGCCGCCCATGCGGCGCCGGCCGTCGGAACGCGTCTCATCCGGTCGCATCATCGGCTGAGCCTACCAGGATTTCTGAATTCCCGCAATCTTCTGCCGAGAGATTTGCCCCCGTCGCGGGACGCACGGGATAAACGGCTCGCCGCCGGAACGGGAGCGAGCGGTCAAAGTCCAACGCTTGGCGCCCGACTGGAATGGCAGGAGTGCGCAAACACGGGTCGTTGATCATACATGCCCTTCCCGGTCGGTCCCGGTACCGGGCGCAAGCGCCGGGAGCGGACGTTCGTGACGACGTGTCGGGCAGCTCAAATCGGCCAAGAAACCGCGATCTCGCCGCTTGCCAGGGCCGGCGTTGTTCGGCTCGAACGCTCTCGATAGGCTGAAGCAGCCGAACTCGGCTTGGTCAGATGCGCGGGCTTTGCGCCACTCCGTGCTGCATTGTTTTCCGAATCCGACTAAGACGGTGCAATCGTACCAACGGTCTTGATGCGGGGCGCATGCGCGCGCCCTCCAAATAACCGCTATTTCAGTGGGGACCATGCGAATATTCGGCGACGTGGGCCCGGGGTCAAAGACATTTCCCAAGGGTCCTCGATATTTGCCCGCGGAAGAGACGGTGGCGCGAATATCGCCGATCAAGTCCAGCTTTGGCATCACGCGCGTCGCCAATCTTACTGGCCTCGATCGAACGGGGATCCCTGTCGTGATGGTGTGCCGGCCAAACGCGCGGTCAACCGCAGTATTTCATGGGAAGGGAATCGACCTGGCGGCGGCCAAAGCCTCCGGACTGATGGAAGCAATCGAGACGTGGCACGCCGAACACATTCAACTGCCGATCCGTTTTGCAAGCTACGCTGAACTGGGCAAAGACGTGAAGACCGCCGAGGTCGAACTCTTGCCGCGCATTCCCGATCGCCGCTTCGAAGCTGATGCGCCCATGCTGTGGGTGGAAGGGCGGAACTTGGTTGACGGCGAATCCGTTTGGGTCCCCTTCGAGATGGTTCACGCCCATTTCACCATCGACGGACCTCCGGTGAGCGGCGGTTTCTCCGCGAGCACCAACGGACTCGCGTCCGGCAACCATATTCTTGAGGCGACGAGCCATGCGTTGTGCGAGTTAATCGAGCGCGACGCGACCGCGCTTTGGCGACAAAGTCCCGCGACCGAGCAGGACCGAAGGCGTGTTGATCTTGCGACTGTCGACGATTTGGAGTGCCTTGCGGTGCTGGACCTCTTCGCCCGGGCGCAAATCGACGTGGCTGTATGGGACGTCACGACCGATGTCGGCGTGCCTGCATTCCAGTGCTTCGCGGCGGACCGCGCGGGGGAGATCGGCCATGTCGGCGTGGGAGCCGGATGCCATCCGACTCGAAGAATCGCGCTGCTGCGCGCGACGACCGAGGCGGCCCAGGTTCGCACCACCTATATCGTGGGTTCGCGCGAGGATATCCGGCGCTCCGACTATCATTCGGCGACCCTCGCCGCCAAGACCGAGGGGGCGCGCGCCATGATGCGGCCCGTCGAGCGGCCGCGCGCCTTCGGGTCGGTTGGAAACTTCGAGTTCGAATCGTTCGAAGCGCAGGTCGCCTGGATTGTCGAACGGTTGGGATCGGCAGGAATTCGACAAGCCATCGCGGTCGACCTGACGCGGAGCGAGTTCGGCGTTCCGGTGGTTCGCATCGTCGCGCCCGGGCTCGAGGGGTTCGATCACTTCCCTGCGTCCTACGCACCTGGCCCGCGCGCCCGGGCCCTGCGAGAGCGCCGCGCATGAAGATCATCGTTTTCGTCGGCCCGACGCTGCCTGCCGAGGACATCGCCGCATGCGGGGATATCGCCTGGCTGCCGCCCGTCGCCCAGGGTGACGTTTATCGCGCCGCGCAGAGGCGACAGCGGGCGATCGGAATCATCGACGGATATTTTTCCGGTGCCCCATCGGTCTGGCACAAGGAAATCTTGTGGGCGATTTCGCAAGACATTCCGGTCTTCGGCAGCGCGAGCATGGGCGCGCTGCGCGCCGCTGAATTGCACACTTTCGGCATGCGCGGAATCGGCCGCATCTTCGAGGCCTTCCGCGATGGCGAGCTCGAAGACGACGATGAGGTGGCCGTCGTCCATGGGCCGGCCGAACTCGGCCACGTTCAGGCCTCCGAGGCGATGGTCAATATTCGTGCGACGCTGGCTCGCGCCGCGAAAGAGGGGGTTCTGAGCAAGAGTTCGCGCGACGCATTGGAGGCCTTCGGCAAGTCGATGTTCTTCCCGCAGCGTTGTTGGGACGCGCTGCTCGAGGGCGCAGCGACGCTCGGCGTCGCCGAACCGGAGCGGGCGGCGTTGAGCGCCTGGTTGCCAGGCGGGCGGGTCGACCAGAAGCGCGCGGACGCTCTCGAGATGCTGGCGGCGATGAGGGAGGCGCCGCACGAATCGAACGGGACGCCCCCGAAATTCAATTTTGAATGGACCCATTTCTGGGACGAATTCATGCGTCGTTTCGAGGCCGGCCATGAGAATCCCGGCGCCTCCACGAGACAGCCTGTCGTGGAGGAGCTGAGGCTCGAGGGTCCCGAGGCCTATGCGCGCGTCGAGGCCATGGCCCTGTTGCGCAGGGTCGCCGTGACCGGCGCCGCCCCGATGGCGCTCCCGCCAGCGGCCAAGAGTTTGCGGGCGACCCTGACGGACATCCGCACCAGGCTCGGCCTGTTCACGCGCGCCGACCTCGATTGCTGGATGGCGCGCAACGACCTCGACGCGGTTTCGATGGAACGGCTGGTCGCAGACGAGGCTGGCCTCGCGGTTCTGCGCGATCTGTCGAGCGGCGCGCTCGAGCCTTTCCTCATCGACGAGTTGCGGCTGACCGGCGCCTTTGAGCGGCTCGCCGAGCGGGCGCGCGAGAAAAGCGACGTGCTCGCCGCCAGGTTCGCCGGATCGGCGGGGGCGCCCTCGGGTTCGCAAGCCCTGGCGCTGCGGCTGTGGTATTTCGAACGTCGTCTTGGACGGCCGCCGCCCGATGATGTCGAAGACTTTGCCCGCCGGCTCGGTTTTGCCGACGCCGCGGACTTCGATGCGGCGTTGCTCCGCGAGCGTCTCTATCTCGACGAGCAGAGGGGCGATAAAACCCCTTGACGCAAGCGGAAATTTGTTCTTACCTAAGGCGATATTTATCCGACAAGCATCTTCGGGACGGCGAAGAATGGCCTGTTGCGAGGGAGGCGTAAGGTTTCGGCTTTATCCGAAGCCGCCCTATGTCCATCCGGAGTGGCCTCCGGAGACGGTCTGCGTTTCCGATCCTCCCGGCGCTGTCGGGCCCGGCCCGTCCGATGACCGGATGCACATCGTCCGCCCGATCGGCAAACGTTTCCCCTACGGCTTGAATCCCGGCCCCCTAGGCACCCCTCATCTTGATCTGCCGCCCTGGAACGGGCCCGTGTTTCGGCCCGTCTTTCCCGACGCCGACGGCCATTTCGATTACCTGCCCGAGGGAACGCTGGAATTCGCAGAAGCGCACGTGTTCGGCGCGGCGCGTTTCGCGCTCGACGTTTGGGAGCGTTATTTCGGCCGGCGGATCGAATGGCATTTCGCGCAGGACTATCGGCGGCTAGAGATCGGCATCCTGCCGGGCCTCAATAACGCCTACGCGGGCTACGGCTTCATGGAAGTGGGCGCGCATCGGTTTCCCGATGGAAGCCATGCGCCATACGCGCTGAATTTTGACGTGGTTGCGCACGAGCTCGGCCATCTCATCCTCTATTCGACAGTCGGCCTCCCCACGGCGGCGACTCAGCAGGGTGAGTATTTCGGATTTCAGGAATCAGGAGCCGATACGACGGCGCTGATCGCGGCGCTGCATTTCGAGTCCCTGTTGGAGCGCCTTCTGGCGGAGACCCGCGGCAACCTCTACACGTACAACGAACTCGACCGTTTCGCCGAGCTTTCGCCGCACGACCAGATCCGGCTCGCCAGCAACGACTCGAAGATGTCGGATTTTGCGGCGGGATGGATCGACGAGCACGCGCTGTCCCAGCCGCTGACCGGCGCGATCTTTGACGTCTTCGTCGATATCTTCCAGGAAATCCTGGTCGAGCATGGATTGGTTCCGAGGGACATCGCGGAATTGACACGCGACGTCCGGAGCCAGCCTCAGAACGCGCAAATCATTCAGGTGGCGTTCGACGCGGCCTTCGCCGATCGATACGAGGACTTCCGCGCCGCGCTGGTTGAAGCGCGCGACGCCATGGGGTTTATGCTCGCCGAGACGTGGAAGCGGCTGTCAGCGGATTATTTCACCTACCTCGCGGTCGCCGAGACGATGATCGAAATTGAAGGCGCCATGAGTGGCGGGCGTTACCGGCGCGCGCTGGTGGAGAGCTTCGCCTGGCGGGAGATCGGCCGAGTCAGCGCCGGCCCGCGGCTCGCGCCGCCTGGTCCGCTCAGTCACTCTCACTCGGCTCGAACGCTCGTGCCGGGAATACAGGATCAATTGCCGAAGATGAGCTATCGCGAGCGCGTGCTGTTTGCTGGGATTGCTCCGTGAGAATGCGCGCCTCCAATTGGAGAGGAGACAACAATGGCACTCTTAACGTCTGAGACGCTATTGACACCGTCGAGCATAAAGTTGTTTGGCCGAGTTGTAAGCGGTCTTACCTATGATAGTAAAACAACCGAGAATTCCGGCCTCGGAGCCAACAAATTTCTTCAGAAGCAGCTAGAGGCGAACGGCGAGAATCCTCCGACACTTGCCAGGATTTATGCGTTTAGCTTCGAGGGTGCATATTATGAACTGCCCAGACCGCCCATCTTTCTTGTTCATGGGAACGGGACGCCAGTAGGCAATTGGATCAACCCGTCCACGATCGCTGAAGCTGGCGTCGCGGCGAGGGACTGGGATTTCTCGGGCAATTATGATCCTCATCATCCCCCACGGCCGGCCGCTCGTTCTGCCGATGCTGGTGAGCCCACCCCTCCTCATCCTCGTCCTGATTCTAAGACCGACATTTATTACTGGGAATACGAAAAGGGCGACTTCTCATTGCGTTTCGACCTGGAGGCGGGACCGTTCGAGCAAATCCTGCTTCAGATGGCGCTGCGTGGCGGCGGCGGGGTGAGCGGCGCCGGTGTGAGCGGGGCGGGAGTCAGCGGCGCCGGCGTGAGCGGGGCGGGAGTCAGCGGCGCCGGCGTGAGCGGCGCGGGCGTCAGCGGGGCGGGAGTCAGCGGGGCCGGCGTGCGGCGCTGAACCGGCGACTCGCAGCCCGACCGATGGACAGATCACCTCCGATCGTCCGGCGCGGAGCGTTTTCGCGACGTCCGGGGTTTCGGTTTGCCCGGCAGACGCCAGATCATCTGCTCCTTGTCCGGATCCTGGCCTGTGACCGCGAACCCGAGCCTCACGTAAAGACGCTTGGCGGGGTTGCCGTGCATCACGTCGAGCGTAACCGGCCGGCCGGTCTCGACGCCGCGCTTGAGCTCGGCGCCGATCAACGCCGAACCGATTCCGCGTCCGCGAAAGCCATCGATCAGGTGGAGCTGACGCAAATACAGTCGGTCGGTAAAGTCGACGACCTGGATGAAGCCGACAACCCGCCCCTCCACGCAGATGATTCGCGTCTGCTCCTGTCGATATCCCTGATAAAAGAGGGCGGTGAAGCGGTCCTCGTCCCATCGGCCGATCTTTGTGAGATGCTTTTTCACCCCTTCGAGATAGAGGGCGAGCGCAAGGGGATAGTCACCCGGTTCGGCCGGCCGCAGGCAAAGATCGGTTTCCCTCCGCTCGCTCATGGCCGTCGCCGCGGCGCAAGCCCGGTCGGATTTCCCCCCGAATCGTTCCAATACCGTGTCCCCCGAGGAAGATCATTTTGCTATGCAGCGTGAGTAGTATAATATCATTCCGCAATTGGTCCAACTGTCGGCGGAACAGATGGAAGCGGTGGGGCCCAGAGTCACGCAGGAACGACCCGCGCAATTGACCAGGCTCGCGGCGATCATGTTCGCCGACATGGTGAGCTATACCAAACATATCGAACGGGACGAGGCGGCGAACGCAAGTAACGCCGCGCGATCGATCGAGCTTTTCAAGGCGCTGATTGGCGACTATGGGGGCCGTGTCGCCAGTATTGCCGGAGACGGAATCCTCGCTTTGTTCGACAGCGCTGACCGGGCGCTGCGCTTCGCCATCCAGATTCAGTCGGAGTTTCGCGACCAGTCGGTCTGGGAAGACGGCGACCCGATTCAGTTCCGTATCGGTGTCAATCTCGGCGAAGTGACCCCCGACGCAACGAACTTTCATGTCCATTGCGTCAATGTGGCTGCGCGGGTCCAAGCCCTCGCCGAGCCCAACTCGATTTTCGTCACCGCGGCGGTCCGCCACGCGGTGCGGGACATGCCCGGGATCACGTTACGCTCGCTGGGCCAGCCAAGTCTGAAGAATATTTCAGAGCCGATCGAAGTCTTCGTCGTCGAGAAATCGAGCGGTCCGTCGGCGCACCCGCCGCCGCGCCCCATTCCAAGGGCAGAGGCTGCACGAAATCCCGCGATCGCCGTACTTGCGCTTTCCAATCTGTCGGGCGACCCGCGCAATGACCATCTTTGCGAGGGCATTGCGGAGGATATCATCGCCAACCTGACCCGATTTCGCAATCTGATCGTCATTGCACGACATTCGGCCTTTCTGTTCAGTCTACGAACCCACCCGTTGGAGGAGGTCCAGCGGAGGCTGGGCGTGCGCTATGTCCTCGGCGGCAGCCTGCGTAGGGCCGACAAGCGCCTCCGCATCAACGTCGAACTGACCGACGTGGTCTCCGAAGCCGTGCTCTGGTCTGATCGTTTTAGCCTTGAAGTCGAAGAATTGTTTGACCTCCAGGACGAGATCGCCGGCGCCGTCGCCGCGCGACTCTCGGTCCAGATCGACTTTGCCGAGCGGCGGCAGGAATCGCCATGTCCGCGGGATATGCGCGCATACGGTCTCCTGGTTCGCGGGCAACACCTGATCCTAAGGTTCACCAAGGAGGCAAACGCGCACGCTCGTCGGCTTTTCGATGAGGCAATCGAACTTGCGCCCGAATACAGCCGCGCCTACAGCGCGATTTCACGCACGCACAATCTCGACTGGCGCTATTCGTGGTCCGCGGCCCCCGACGAATCGCTTGAAACCGCAATCGATTTTGCGCGACGCGCCAAACAGCTCGACCCGCTCGACGCTCGCGGCTTTGCCGAACTGGGCTACGCCCAGCTCTATAGCAAGCAGCTCCCGGAGGCGCTCGTCGAATATGCGCACGCCATCGCGCTCAATCCGAACGATAGCGATATCATTGCGGAATACGCCGACGCGCTCGTCTATGCGGACCAGCCGGCGACGTCGGTCGAGCTTTTGGAAAAGGCGATGCGCCTGAACCCCTTCTACCCCGATTGGTATCTTTGGTATCTCGCCGACGCCTACGATGCTTTGGGGCGCTACGAAGACGTCGTCGCGGCCGTTCAGCGCATGCACGATCCGTCCGAGGGGCGGCGACTCCAAAGCATAGCTTATGCTCATCTCGGCATGATGGACGAGGCCAGAGCCGCGGCGCGCGAGGTCATGCGACGCCAACCTGGATTCATGATCAGCGAATGGTGTAAGCGGCCGCCATTCCGCCAGGGTCCGGTCCTCGAACGCTACATCGACGGATTACGTAAAGCTGGCCTGCCAGAATAAGGATGAGCCTCGAGCTGAGTGCGTCTCGCGCCGCCAAGGCGCGATGAAACAGAGTAAGAGCCTCCCGCAAATGATCGTAGGGGAGGGCGATCGAAACATCCGCGGGGAGGAAAGCGAGGATTTGGCCTCGCCTTCTGTCTGTCGAACCCCGCAAGAAAAACCAATGCCTGCTCATCAGCTGTCAGAGTTGACAAACAGCGTGCTCACGTTTCCATAGCTCAGATCGCATTTAACGTAATGTTGCGACCGCGGCATGATGGGGGTTCCCGATGTGATTCCTAGCGATTCGGCAAGATTAACGCTGACATAGTCGTTTATGATAATTTTTGCTGCCGGTAATTCGCCCACTTCCAATATATTGTCGATGGTAAGTTCTCCCTGGACAATCGATTGATAACACGCGTTGGTGGGATATTGCTCGCCCGGAGGAATGGCGCCATCGCGAAACTGCTTCATCTGCACCGACAACAGGGTCGGCTGGTCTCTCAATCCCAAACTGCTTGCAAGGGAGCGAAGGGTGGGATCAACGTCCTGGGAGCCGATGTCCCCCCACGGCCACTGCCCGACAGCAGGGGCTGGCG
>NZ_JBKQOT010000495.1:0-8329 GCF_052145395.1 Roseiarcus sp. | reverse complement strand
TCTGATCCGACAATCGGCGTGAAATCGTTATCACATCAGACCGAAGGACATCATACATGGTCCTCCGAGGAGATTGCCCAGTTTGAGGCCCGTCATCCGATAGGAACGAAGGCCAGACTCGCGATGGCCCTAATGCTTTATACCGCCTGCAGACGAGGCGATGTGATAAGGCTCGGCCCTCAACATATACAAGACGGCCGTCTCAATTATCGGCAAATGAAAACTGCTAAACGAAAGCCTAATGATTTGAGCATTCCCGTGCATGAAGATCTTAGAAGAATTATAGTCGAAACACCCATAAAACACATGACGTTTTTAGTAACTGAATATGGGAAACCGTTTTCGGTGGCCGGATTCGGGAATTGGTTCAGGGAGAAATGCGACGAGGCGGATCTAAAGCACTGTTCAGCCCATGGGCTCAGAAAGGCTGCTGCTGCTTATTTGGCGGAGTGTGGCGCGACCACCTTACAGATCATGGCGATCACCGGCCATAGATCGTTAGCGGAGGTGGAGCGATATACCAGAGAAGCTGGCCGCACCAAGTTGGCGGACGGAGCTATGGCCAAGTTCAAACCACGAACATAAGTGTCCCACCAAAGAGCGCGGTGGGACAAAAAGAGCAGATTTCCCTTATATTTCAATGGCCGAACGAATGGATGGCGTCCCGGAAGGGAATCGAACCCCTGACCCCAGGTTTAGGAAACCTGTGCTCTATCCTGCTGAGCTACCGGGACAGCGCCGACGCCTTGAGCGCGATCTGGACGAAAGCGCCGTGAGCGGGCAGACCGTTACCATGGATTCGCGCGCCGCGCACCGTCTTCTTCGACGCTTCAACCGTTTCGGCGCGCAGCCCGGGGCGATCGCCATGTTCTTGGCGGCTTCGCTCGCTGCCGCCGCGCCGGTGCGCGCGGCTTGCGGAACGCCCGAAGGAACCGTTCGGGTCATCGACGTCGACGAAAGGGTCGACCTCGTCCTCGCCGACGGCCGGACCGTCCGACTCGGCGGCGCAGCGCCGCCCAATCCGGCCCGATCGCCGGATCTCGCCAGCACGGCGCGGTCTTTCCTCGCCAGCCGCTTCGCCGGGCGCGACGGACTGCTCCTTCGCCTCGCCGCCGGGACGGACCGGTGGGGACGCGTCGTCGCGGACCTCACGCTTTCCGACCCCGCGGCCAGCGGCGGATCGGCCGCCTCAGCGCTCATCGGAGCCGGATTTGCGCGCGTCGCCCCGGCCTTCGAGGCGCGCAGCTGCGCCCCCGAGCGCCTTCGCCTCGAGGACGAGGCTCGTCGAGCCGGCCTCGGCGTGTGGGCAGATCCGGCTTACAGAGTCGTGGACGCAGCGGACGCGGAGGCGCTCCACCGGAGCGACGGACGCCTCGTCGTCATCGAGGGCCGGGTGCGAAGGGTTGGCTTTGGTCGCTCGCGCCTTTATCTTGACCTCGTTCCAAAGGGCGGTCCGACGATCGTCGTCCCGCGAAAGCTCGAACAGGCTTTCGCGAGAGCCGGGCATTCTTTCGAAGCCGCGGCCGGACAGACGATCCGTGTGCGGGGGGCGCTCGACAACCGTTTGGGTCCGAGACTCGAGGTCAGCGAGCCGGCGATGATCGAATTTCTGGGTCCCTCGGACGCGCTGGGAGCGGGCAAGCCTCGTTTATGATTGTTCGTAGTCTGGAGATCGGCTGGCCCTTGGCAAGGACAGGCGCATGGCGGCGCGGTTTGACGCTCGCGGCCGCAGTTTTGGGCCTTGGCCTCGCCGGGTGCGCCTCCGTCGAAGCGCCGCCCGCACCCGCGAAAATGGAGACGGCTCCGCCGGAGCAGCGCCCGGCCGTCGCGCCCGTCAGCCCGGAGCGGAAGCGCCTGATTGACGCGTTCGGCGGCGAGTACCGGGCGCCCTCGGCCGAGACGCTTTTGAACGGCGTGCTCGCAAAGCTCGCTGACGCGTCGGACGCGTCCAGCCAGCCTTATCGCGTCACGCTGCTCGATTCGCCGGTCGTCAACGCCTTCGCGCTACCCTCAGGCGACATTTTCATGACCCGTGGCCTGCTCGCGCTTGCTGACGACACGTCCGAGATCGCCGCCGTCATGGCTCACGAGATCGCGCATGTCACTGCGCGCCACGCGGCGCAACGGGCCGAGTTCGCGAAGACTGCGGCGCTTTTCGCTAGGGTCAACGCGCAGGTGCTCGACCGTTCCCAGAACTCGGAGGAGGTCGAGGCCCGGTCGAGGCTGTCGATCGCCAGCTTCTCGCGCGAGCAGGAATTCCAGGCGGATGAAATCGGCATTAAGAACATCGCGAGGGCGGGCTACGATCCCTACGGCGCCGCGCGCTTCTTGACCGCGCTTGGCGAGTGGAGCGCATTGAGCGCCTCGGTCTCCGGCGCGCGCTCCGCCGATCGGCCGGACATGATGGCGACGCACCCCTCGACGCCGGGGCGGATCGCCCAGGCGGTAGCGGAAGCCCGCAAGGTCGGGCCGCCCGGGGAGCGGCCGGCCGGCCGGGACGCCTATCTCGGGGCCATCGACGGCTTGTTGTTCGGCGACGATCCGTCCCAGGGCGTCGTGCGCGGGACCGAATTCATCCATCCGAAACTCGGCTTCGCCTTCGAAGCGCCGTCCGGATTCACACTCGAGAACCAGTCCGCGGCGCTGATCGGCGTCGGCGAGGGCGGCGCTGAGGCGCTCCGGCTCGACAGCATTCCGATCCCGGATTCCACTCCCGTCACGAGCGCGATCGCGTCCGGCTGGATCGACGGGCTCAAGACGACCGACGTCGAGACCTTGCAGATCGGCGGTCTCGACGCCGCGACCGCGAAGGCTCAGGGCGACCAGTGGAGTTTCCGGCTGGGCGCGGTCCGGCTCAATGGCCGCCTCTATCGTCTGATCTTCGCCGCGCGCACGCTGTCGCCGGCGGTTGACGAGCGTTTCCGCGCTTCGCTCGATTCGTTCCATCTGATCAACGCGCGCGATTCGGCGCTCGCCGCGCCCCAGGCGATCAAGATCGTCGCGGCCGGCGGCGTCGACACGGCCGATACGATGGCGGCGCGGATGGCGTTCCTGCCGGAGGCGCTCGACCAGTTCCTGATCCTCAACGGCCTCGAGCGCGGCGTTCCGCTGAACGCCGGCCAGCGCTACAAGGTGGTGTCCCAATGACGGCCGAAACTCCCGAACGCGCGCGCCGCCTTTCCGGCCGCGTGGTCGCGGCGACCCACAATCCCGGCAAGCTCAGGGAGATTCGCGAGCTGCTCGCGCCCCATGGCGTCGAGGCGGTTGGCGCGGCGGAACTCGACCTCGCCGAGCCGGAGGAGACGGGCCGGACCTTCCGCGACAATGCGGCGATCAAGGCGGAGGCTGCGGCGCGGGCGTCCGGCGAGCCGGCGCTCGCCGACGATTCGGGGCTTTGCGTCGAGGCGCTCGGCGGCGCGCCGGGGATCTACTCGGCGCGCTGGGCGGGAGATTCTAGGGATTTCGCCGCCGCCATGGCCCGCATCGAGCGGGAGCTTCGGGCCGCCGGCGCGCCGCGGCCGTGGCGGGCGCATTTCGTCAGTGCGCTGGCGCTCGCGTGGCCTGACGGACGGATCCAGACGTTCGAGGGCCGGGTCGACGGCGATCTCGTCTTCCCGCCGCGGGGAACGGCCGGCTTCGGCTACGACCCGATCTTCCTGCCCGACGGCCACGACCGGACCTTTGGGGAAATGCGCGCCGAGGAGAAGCACGGCGTTCCCGCCGACGGCTCGCTCGCGCTGTCGCACCGGGCGCGGGCCTTCCAGAAGTTCGCCCGCGAATGCCTGTGAGCCGGGGTGGTGGCGCTCATCCGGCGCCGCCGGGAGGCCGTTCGGCGCCCATTCGGATGGGCTTCAACACGCGTTCGGCACGCGTTCGGGACCCGAAACGGGGCTCTTATTCACCCGTGTTTCGAGCGTTTTCAAGGGCTTGCATTGGAGTTCCGAGAAAAACGCCGCGAACCGGCATGCGAAGGCATGCGAGACGAAGGCGGCAGGACAAGAAAACGGCGGACGGCATGGCGGGCTGATTCCGAAAGACAGAATCATCTTAACAATTATGTCTATTTTTCGCAAGCAATCGCTGTCCACCCTGGCAGAGCAAAACGTATCCGGCGTCAATTGCGTTGTCCGGTCTTGTGGCGGTCCCCGCCAGCGCCATGCCCTTCGCGCCGCTCAACGACTCGGCTTCCGGTGTGACGCCCGTCGCCTACGGTTGCGGTCCCGGAATGACGCGTGGGACTCTGCGGAGGCTGCCATCCTATGGGCTATCGCGTTGCCGAGCCGCGTGTGTATGGAGCCTGCGGCGCCTACCGCTATCGCCCCTATGCGCATGCATACGCGCGTCGATACGGCCATCAATCCTACTATCGCCGCTACTGATGGCGTCGCTTCGTGTCAGGTCCATTGTGACTTCCGAATAAAAGTCCAGGTAAGCGTGCTCTCCGATGGCATGTGCATCGTCTTCGCTTATCGTCTCGGCCGCGCGCGACGTGCCGCCGATGAGCGCTAGGCTAATCCTTTGCGTAGATTTCGCCGCTTGCATCACCATGGTCTAGCCATTCATATTTGAGAACGCTCCAGGACTATCAAAAAATAAAGGTTTGATTTAACGTCCTGATGGAGGAACCTCTGAGGCAGCGTTCGAAATGAAATACGCCATTGTTGCTATGTTGCTGGCGTTTTCGATTACCGAAGCGAACGCTGTTGTTTATTGCGCGGCAGCCGTCTACCATGCGGGCTGCGTTCGACGTCCGCCCGCGAGTGCGGTCATGGTGGGCTCGAGGCCAATGGGCGCCGCCGTTGTCGGACCGCATTGCCGGATCGTGAACGGACGGCGTATCTGCCGCCAGTGAAGCAAACGGTCGGTTTCGGACTTGCCGACCACAAGGAGAGCCTTTTGGCCTTGCGCGTGCTCGTCATTCAGCGAACCATGGCGAACGCCCGACTGCGCTCGATTCCGCTTGCACGGCCGACAAGACAAGGCCCGTCTCAGGACCAAGTGATGGATCAAATCATCGACTGATATGCGCGGAGAAACGAGATGCAGAACGCCGCGAAGACAGGCCCGGAAACCGGCGCTGCGGCCACAGGCGCGGAGAAGGCGAGCCTGGAAGAACGGGCGGTCGACGAACTGAAGCACTACGCCATCATCACCCTCTATCTCTGGGTCCTGTTTCTCCTCTTCGCCACCTACAAGCACATGCTGTTGCATGAGAACGGCATCAGCGTCTGGAACGAGAGCTTCGCCATCGTCAACGCGCTGATCTTCGGCAAAGTCATTCTGATCTTTCAGGCGCTCAACCTCGGACGGCGCCTGACGGGCCTGGCCCTCGCCTGGATCGTCCTGGGGCGGTCGCTCATGTTCACCATCGTCCTCATTTTGTTCCACATCGCTGAGGAGGCGATCCGAGCCTGGTTCAAGGATCTCCCGCTAGCGACAAGCATCGAGGACTTCGGCGGGGGGACGTTGCTGGGCTTCGCGACCTATACGGCGATCTTCTTCGTCGCGCTCATTCCGTTCTTCGCCATCAGCGAGGTGGCGGAAATCATCGGAGCCGACGCCCTCTGGAATCTCATGTTCACCAGCGGCCGAAAGGCGTTCAAGCTGTTTCAGGAATGACACTTTGGTTATGTATGCTGCAGTTATCGCGATTCTGGTCGTCGGCGCCTTTGAACGAGAGAACAACCCAGGGAGGGTCATATGACCAAGTCTGACAAGCCAAACATCCTCATCATTTGGGGAGACGACATCGGGTACTGGAACATCAGCCGTTACAGCTATGGCATGATGGGCTACCAAACCCCCAACATCGACCGCCTTGCCGAGGAAGGCGCGATCTTCACCGATTGGTACGGCCAGCAGAGTTGCACGGCCGGCCGCGCATGCTTCATCACCGGCCAGAACCCGATCCGCACCGGGCTGACGAAAGTCGGGATGCCGGGCGCCACGGTCGGTCTCCACGCGGAAGACGCAACCATCGCGGAAATGCTGAAGCCGCTCGGCTATGCGACCGGTCAGTTCGGAAAGAACCATCTGGGCGACCGTGACGAATATCTGCCGACCGTGCATGGGTTCGACGAGTTCTTCGGCAACCTGTACCACCTCAACGCCGAGGAGGAGCCGGAACTGCCGGACTATCCCAAGGATCCGGAATTCAAGAAAAAGTTCGGACCGCGCGGCGTCCTGCACAGCCTGTCCGACGGAAAGGGCGGCCAGACGGTCACCGACACCGGACCGCTGACCAAGAAGCGCATGGAAACGATCGACGAGGAGATCACCGCAGGGGCGCTGGCTTGGATGGAGAAACAGGCCAAGGCGGGGCAGCCATTCTTCCTCTGGTACAATTCGACCGCCATGCATTTCCGAACCCACCTCGCCGACAAGAATCGCGGCAAGAGCGGGCAGGACGACTACAGCGACCGGATGGTCACCCACGACGAACAGGTCGGCGAACTGCTCGACAAGCTGGACGAGTTGGGCATCGCCGACAACACCATCGTCATGTATTCCACAGACAACGGCCCCGAGAACGACACCTGGCCGGATGGCGCGAACACGCCCTTCCGCGCCCAGAAGGACACGAACTGGGAGGGCGCGTGGAGGGTGCCAGCGTTCCTGCGCTGGCCCGGCAAGATCAAGGCGGGTTCGGTCTTCAACGGCATCATCTCTCACATCGACATGTTCCCGACCTTGCTGGCCGCCGCCGGCGATCCGGACGTGAAGCAGAAGCTGCTCGACGGTTGCTCGGTCGGCGCCAAGACCTTCAAGGTCCATCTGGACGGGTACAACATCCTTCCCTACGTGACCGGCGCGGTGAAGGAGAGTCCGAGAAACGCGATCATGTACTTCAGCGACGACGGCGAGGTCATGGCGGTTCGGGTCGGGGACTATAAGTTCAACCTGGCGATACAGACCGCAACGAGGATGATGGCCTGGGCGCAGCCTTTGGTGAAGTTAAGGATCCCGCTGATCTACAACCTGCGTCGCGACCCGTTCGAACGGGCGGACGTCAACTCCAACACTTACTTCGATTGGTTGGTTGATCACGTGCCCCAACTTTACCTGATGCAGGCGACGGTGGCGGCGGAGATCGAGAACTTCGTCAAGTACCCGCCGCGCCAGAAGCCGGCTTCGTTCAACCTCGACGCCGTGCTGGCGCAGGTGTCGAACCACGGCGGGCATGCCTGACGTCGACGGTCATCCGCAAGAACGGCAGCGCGTTTTGGCGCTGGCTCGCTGATTTGAACGGACGCCCTCGGTGGACCTGATCTCACCGAGGGCTGACAGACCATGGTGAACCGGCCCGTGAACCGCAGCGAGGAAGTTCGCAAATTCTACGAGAGAATGCCCTATCCGGCGCCGCTCGCCGATTTGGATGATCACCGTGACCTGTACAAGAATCCGGACCGTCGTCGAGCCGAGTTCCACCTGATATGGCCTTGGAAGCAACCCTGTGAGAACCAGGAGATCTTGATCGCAGGCTGCGGCACCTCTCAGGCCGCCAGATACGCGCTCCGCGAGCCCGCCGCCCGGATCACGGCGATCGACGTGAGCGACGCAAGCTTGCGGCACACGCGCGACCTTCAGCGGAAGTACAATCTCGAAAATCTCGAATTGCAAAAACTCCCAATCGAGCGAGTCCGGGAAATGGGTCGATCATTCGACCTGGTGGTTTGCACCGGAGTGCTGCACCACTTGCAGGATCCGGACGCCGGCCTCTGCGCCCTTCGCGAGGTTCTGCGGTCGGGCGGCGCGATGCGCCTCATGGTGTACGCGCGCTACGGCAGGGCTGGAATCTATATGATGCAGGAGTACTGCCGCCTGCTCGAAGTTGACCCTTCGGAGATGGATCTCCGAACGCTCGGCGCTGCGCTCAAAGCTCTGCCGGCGGACCACCCGATCACAGGCTTGCTGCGCCGGTCGAAGGATTTCTGGCGTCCGGAAGCGATGGCCGACGCCCTTCTTCATCCCCAGGACCGCGCTTACACCGTGCCTGAATTATATGCGTGGCTTGACCGTTGCGGCATGATCTTCGGTCGCTGGACCGAACAGGCTCCCTACCTCGCGCAATGCGGGGCCCTGGCCCGCAGCCCTCACGCTTTGCGCCTGGCGGCGCTGCCCTCGCGGCAGCAGCACGCGGCCGTCGAACTTTTCCGCGGGACCATGGTGTCGCACAGTTTCATTGCGTACCGCGATGACAGCGTCGACGAGAGCCAATCGATCACGTTTGCCGGGGATCGCTGGCGGAGCTACGTGCCTATCGCGCTCCCGTGGACTGTGTGCGTTCGGGAACGTCTGCCCCCTGGCAGCGTGGCGGTGCTGATCAACC
>NZ_JBKQOT010000494.1:0-3049 GCF_052145395.1 Roseiarcus sp. | reverse complement strand
GCGATAGAGCCCCCCGCCGGCCATCGTCGCTGGCATGCGCACGCCTCCACACGAACACACGAACGACCGTGCATTGGCGCAACTCTGCCTTAGCGCTTACGACCGCTTTCTGCCGAGCACCGGCCGTTGGTTCTCTCCTTGACGGGACTTTGTACCACCTTGTTGGATCGAATGTTGCGCGGGCGCCTCAGTTGTCGAACCCGATGTAGATGTGGGTGGAACTCGAGCCCCCGCAGAGGCGCGCACCTTGACTGACGGACGGGGCCTCGCGACCATGGCGTCATCGTGGTTCTAGACGATTGCATCCAACGGATAGTCTCCTTGGTGGAGACTGAAGACCCAAACGCGTTCAGGTTGTCGGTTGCTGAAGCTGATGCGTACTTGGCCTCGTTTGATGACGTGCGGGGCATCAAGGCGAGACGGGAAGAATTGGTTGCCGAGCTCCGCAGAGAGCTACCGAGGACCACACAGGCGGACCAAATTCTGAAAGCAATCGACCAGGGCTCCAGCGAAGACCTGGCCTGACGAGCTCCCCATGGCGTTCTCCCTCCGCGTTCTCTCAGCGTCCGCGCATGTTCCTGACGTGCGCATGGGTGTGCGCCCGCCGCTGGTTCGGGTACCCCGCGGTGCGGGTAGGGTGACCGGGCGCGCCCTCGAGCGTGGACGCGACGAAGCTCGACCCACACCTCGTCCTCTACCTCCAACCGACGTGCACAAACTTTACGAGCGGCGTGGTCGCGTCGTATAAGCGCGGCGTCGTCGAGCGTGACGGCGAAGGGCGCTGGCGGCTTCTGGGGGCAAACCCTACGATGCCGCCGTCAGCTTGACGGCGGCGGATGTGCAAGCCGAACTGGTCGCGCTGAGGCCGCCGCCAGCGACGTTTGAACGCTGGATTAAGCCGCTCTCTTCCTATGGCTTGCGCAAGGACTGCACCGGGGTGATGCGTTTCGGTTGACCTGGGTTGCCTCGTCAGCCAGGGGCCGGGTCAGGTTCGTTTGTCACCTCCCCGGGGCCGGGGTCTAAATACCAGCCGGGCAAGTTGTGCTGAAGGCAAGGGTTCATGCTGCCGCTGCTGACAGCGCCGATCGCGGTCCCGTCCGTCGCCAGGATCGGCGAGGCCGACATCCCCGAGGCGATCGCGCGGTCCTCATGTACGGAGAGCAAGCCGCCCTCATGCGAGACCGCACAGTCCAGCCATTCGCCCGCGAGCGACACCACGCGCGCCGGCGCGGTCCCTTCCACTAACGCGCCGGCGCGGTGCCGTCCCACGAGGCAATCGCTCAGGGCGACGCCTTGGGGGCGCACAAATGGCGAAGGGCTCGATGGCATCGATCATCCTCTCATAGGCTCGTGTTGCTCGCCCAAGTCCTGACTGTCCGGCGGTCCGAGCAGCGCGATTTCGGCGACCGGGTCGACGAATAGACCGAGCCTATCCGGTTAACGCAGATACCCACTACATATAGGGATACTGCAGCCATTCTTCCTGCGGCGCCAAGCACCAGGAGCGACCGTCCTCTGAAACAAGTTTCGAACGCATCAGCTCGACCCGATGCCTAACATCCGTCCCAAGCAACTGAACGGCGCGAATCGACGTGTAGCAGACTGGCGGCCGTGGACGAGGCAATTGGGCCGGGACCGGTCATTCCTCATGCCACACGTACCGGACATCGGGCTCGTGCTCTTCATTGCGCGAACCATCCGTCTGCTCGGCGACCGCGAACCCCCTATTTTCGCAAAAGCTCCGTGCTGCTTTGTTCCAGTCGTTTCGTCGTCATGCTGCCGCGTATCAACCCGCGGGATGTCTGCAACGGGTTGTCGACTGCGGTCGAACCTGGCGCCCGGATCAGTGTGGGCGTTCGCCGGCTTGGGAAAAAGTTTGACGCAACGATTCGGTTAGGTTTGTTTGTACGACAGCAGCGGCCCGGGCCGGCGCGCGAGATTCCAAATGAAAAGCATTCAGTCACCCTATGGCGCCGTCGCGGTTCACGAGTCTGCGGGGCGTGGGCCCGCGGTCGTTCTCATCCATGGCAACTCCTCGTCCTCCCGCGCGTTCGCCCGACAACATGAAGGCCCCCTCGGCGAGCGCCTCCGGCTCATCGCAGTCGACCTGCCCGGTCACGGTGCCTCCTCCGACGCGGAGGATCCGAAAGTCTATTCACTGCCCGGCTATGTGCGCGTTATCCGAGCGGTCCTGGACGCGCTTGGGGTGAACGGCCCACGCTTTGTTGGTTGGAGTATGGGCGGGCATATCTTGCTCGAAATGGCGCCTGATTTGCCTGAAGCGCGCGGCTTTTTGATCTTTGGAACGCCGCCGGTCGCACTCCCCCCGATCGGCGGGGAGTTCTTTGCCAACCCGGACCCGGACGCGGTCTATGCGGAGCACCTCGAACGCGATCGGGCGGCCGCTTTCGTCGCCTCGCTCTTTGCACCGGGTTTCGGTGACATTCCGTCATTCTTTGTCGACGATGTCCTACGCACGGACGGGCGTGCGCGGAAGTTCCTCGGAGCCAGCCTGATGTCTGGCCTTTATCGCGACGAGGTCGCCGTCGTCCGCGATCTCAAGGCGCCCTTGGCTGTTCTGCATGGGACCGAGGAGCAGCGCATCAATGGGGCCTATGTGGTCTCGCTCGCCATGCCGACCTTATGGCGAGACGCGATACAGAAGATTCCCGGCGCGGGCCACGCGCCACAATGGGAGACGCCCGAAACCTTCGACGCGTTGCTCAAAGCGTTCGTCGAGGAAACGGAGTGAGCGGGGCAAATGGGCTGCTTCCACCTACTCTAGTTGGGCGTCGCCAATGGCCCCTATTGGGCGCATTCCTTCCATACCGGGCGCTAATGGGAATGCGCGCTTCGGCCCAAGTCGTCCGCGAATGACCGCTCCTTGCGCATTGCTGTCGTCCGCTAGGTCGATTTCAGACGGCGGAAATGCCGCCGCTTAGGGTGGCCCCGGCCCTGGTCTGTAGTAGCCCGGCGATCTCGGCGAACCACTCGAAGTCGGCCTCGATCGCTATCACGGCCGGCCGTGCAGCAACCGCTGGCGCGGCTT
>NZ_JBKQOT010000493.1:0-2733 GCF_052145395.1 Roseiarcus sp. | reverse complement strand
GCTCGTCGCCTGCAGGAGCGCCTGCAGGCAGCTCGTGCGGTCGATGCCGCCTTCTCCAGCGCCGACAAGCAGCGAACTTAGCCCCAGCCGCGTCTTCGGGTCCGCCGCGTCCGGACTCTAGCAGCCCTGGTCCATTGTTTCGGCCACAAAGGCCAGGATCCCCTGCCGCAAGGTTTCGCGAAGGGTGCCGATCGAGAGGTCGGCCGGTTGGCCTAGCCCGACGACGACCGCCCCGGGCGGCTTGGAATTCGGATCGAGGAGGATCGCGCTCGTCCCGATCCGACTCGGATACAGCCCAAGCTTGCGCCGGTTGGAGAGCCGGGAACCAAGCGCCCGGTCCAGCCGCGCTTCCGTGCCGGCGAAAGCATCGCCGCTGTAGTGGCCAACCAGCACAGGAAATCGGGCGAACGCCAGGTGCCCATGGACGACGGAGAGCTCGATCCTGTCGACCTGCAACTCAGGCTGCTGGGTATCGCCTATCACGAGCCCACCTTCGCTGCGAGCAATAGTCCGGGTCGCCGCTTGGATCATAACGCTCCCCGACTCCCAGCAACTCAGGCTCTTCTCCAACCGGCGCCTGGCGACCTAAGGCGGTCTCAGGCTCTACCTGCACGCGTCGTAGATCCCGCAGGGCGCATCAGCCTAGGCCACCACAGACTTCCAAGCTGATCAGCCCTCGCCTCGTTGTCCTTTGCATCGCCCGTGTCGAATTCAATGATCGGAAGGAGGTCGATTTGGGTGCCAAACGCGCTCTCTAAGCATTTTCTCCGTCAACCCGACTCTATTCGGTCAAATCGTCGCTCACGACAATGCCAAGAGGATGCAAGGTTGTCTGTGATCCTGATCACAATCTGGAACGAACGCCTGGACAGGTCTTACGGAGGCTTTATCATTGTAACGGTCGCTCGTCTGCGTATGGCGCAGCCCGCACAGACTCAAACGCCTGTTAGGCCGCGAGGGCGCGCCATTCGGCCAATGCGGCATGAGCTTTTCTGATTGAACCTGGGCCGGCAACTCACTCGCGACGAAGGGCGGACAACTGACGTCACCGACACTGCCAAACGCGCGGCTTTGCAAGAGCGCCTGCCCTTGATAGCCTTCGAAAGAACTGCGCAGACCCGCAAGACGTGAAATCGGGCCCACATCGGGAAAAGCCGCATGGCGCGCATCTTCATCTCTCATTCGAGCCTCGACGACGAAGCGGCCGCGCGGATGAAGGCTTGGCTCGCGCGCCAGGGGCTCGAGACGACATTTCTCGACTTCGACAAAACGACTGGCATCCCGCCCGGGGCCGACTGGGAGAAGACGCTCTACCGAGAGGTCGAGCAGTCCCAGGCCGTCATCATCATCCAGACGCCGAACTGGCTCGCCTCAAAATGGTGCTTCGCCGAGTTCACGCAGGCGCGCGCGCTCGGCAAGGCGATCTTCCTGGTGATCGAGACGCCGACCGGCGACGCTCAGATATCGCCCGACATCCAGACGCTCAATCTGCTCAGCGATCGCGAGGGCGGTCTCGAACGGCTCTCGCGCGAGCTCGTTCGGATCGCGCTCGACGCCCAGGGCGGCTTTACATGGGATGCGAGCCGCCCGCCGTTTCCAGGTCTGCTCGCGTTTGAGGAAGAGGACGCCGCGATCTATTTCGGCCGCGACGACGACATCCGCCGCCTGATCGAGCGGCTCGACGCGCGCCGCGCGCAGGGCGGTGCCAAGCTGGTGGCGCTGCTCGGGTCGTCGGGATCGGGCAAGTCCTCGCTCCTGCGGGCCGGCGTCGTTCCGCGGCTGAAACGCGCCGGCCGTAATTGGATCGTCGCGCCGCCGATGCGGCCCCGCCTGCATCCGGTCGACGAATTGGCGGTGGCGCTGGTGGGAGCATTCGGCCCCGGCGCCGACTGGCGCAAGCTGAAGGATGATCTCTTACGTCCCGACCCTGCGCGCGCCCTCGCGGACTTCGCCAACGACCTACGCGTCAACGCGGGCGCGGGCGAAGCGCAGATCCTCATCCCGATCGACCAGGCGGAAGAAGTGTTCGGCGTCGCCGGCCCGGACGAGGCCCGGCTCTTCCTGCAAATTCTCAGTCAGGCGCTCTCCGAGAGCCTGCCATTCATGGCGGTCATGGCCATGAGGTCTGACTATTTGGGGCGGCTGCAATCGGCGGCGGCGCTGACGGCGCGGTTCGAGGAATTCTCGCTCGGACCGATGCCGCTCACGCGCATTCCGCAGATCATCCAGGGACCACGCCTCGCCTTGAGATTCATCAATGCGGCTCTCGCGTCGCGCTGCTACGCTCAACAATTGACCAGGCATCGCGATCGCTGGGACGTTGAACCGCTCCTGAGACGCGAAGGACCGAGGCGGCTGACGATGGCGGATCACGTTACTCGCTTGGATATTTCCCGCAATGTGCGAGCCAAACGCTCGATTAGATTCTGGGCGGGAGTGGTATCGGTGACGGGCTTCGCTATTCCGGCCAGCATCGCGGCATTGCGGGGCGTAAAGTGGGGGGTGGCGACCGTCACCGCTGTCGCCGTGATCGCGCTTGGGGGCTTCACGGCGTTGCTGGTCTCCGCCGCGATGGACGCGGATCAAATTTGGCGCAAGCTCGGAATTGTGGCGATCGCTGCATTCCCAGTGTGGGTCGGCTGGCGGCACGTCAGCGTTGTGCTTCCCTATCTCAGATCAGGAGAGAGAAGCATTCTGTTTCCTGAATATAGTTGGGACAACATGGCAGCCAAG
>NZ_JBKQOT010000492.1:0-15673 GCF_052145395.1 Roseiarcus sp. | reverse complement strand
GGCGGCATGAGCCATCAGCTTCAGGGTCCCCGCGCCGGCCTGATCAACAAGGAGTGGGACAACGCGTTCCTCGACCGGCTGATCGCCGACCCCAAGGGACTCGCCCGGATGCCGAACATCGAATACGTCCGTGAGGCGGGCTCGGAAGGCATCGAGCTTGTGATGTGGCTCATCGCGCGCGGCGCGATGGCCGACGTCGCCGGCGGACCACCGCCCAAGGTTGCGCACCGCTTCTATCACGTGCCGGCGTCGAACACCGCCGTCGGCCATCTCATTCTGGAAAACGCCGCCTAACCGGATTTACGCACCCTGTTTCAGTGATGCAGTTCACCACCACGCACACGAAGGACACAAGGGCTCTTTGTGGTCCTTGGCGCCCTTCGTGGTGAACGTTTGGGGCAGCCTGGTTCCTATAGATATCCAGGAGTAAATGATGACATCGTCGATCAAAGTTGCGCTCGCGGGGGCCGGCGCCTTCGGCCTCAAGCATCTCGACGGCATCAAGCTGATCGACGGGGTGGAGGTGATTTCGCTGGTCGGGCGCGAGCTCGACAAGACCCACGAGGCGGCCAAGAAGTACGGCGTCGGCCACGCGACGACGGAGCTTTCCGAGACGCTGAAGGTCCCCGGCCTCGACGCCGTGATCCTGGCGACGCCGACTCAGATGCACGCCGCCCAGGCGATCCAGTGCCTCGAGGCCGGCAAGCACGTCCAGGTCGAGATCCCCCTCGCCGACAGCCTCAAGGACGCCGAGGCGGTCGTGGCGATGCAGAAGACAACGGGTCTTGTGGCCATGGCCGGCCATACCCGGCGGTTCAATCCGAGCCACCAGTTCGTGCACAAGCGTATTCTGGCCGACGCGTTCCATATCCAGCAGATGGACGTGCAGACCTACTTCTTCCGCCGCACCAACATGAACGCGCTCGGTGAGCCGCGCTCGTGGACAGACCACCTGCTCTGGCACCATGCGGCCCACACGGTCGACCTCTTCGCCTATCAGGCCCGCTCGCCGATCGTGACGGCGAACGCGGTTCAAGGGCCGATCCATGCGAACCTCGGCATCGCCATGGACATGAGCATCCAGCTGAAATGCGCGAACGGCGCTATCTGCACGCTGTCGCTGTCGTTCAACAACGACGGACCGCTCGGCACCTTCTTCCGCTACATCGGCGACAGCGCGACCTACATCGCCCGCTACGACGACCTCTTCACCGGCAAGGACGAGAAGATCGATGTGAGCAAGGTCGACGTGTCGATGAACGGCATCGAGCTGCAGGACCGCGAATTCTTCGCCGCCATCCGCGAAGGCCGCGAGCCCAACGCCAGCGTTGAGCAGGTGCTGCCCTGCTATCAGGTGCTGGGCGCAATCGAGAAGCAGCTTGCGGCGGGGTGAGCGAGGGGGGGATCTGTAGGGCGCGGTCGATGTCCGCGCCAGGCACGCAGAGCGCCCCTACACCCTCACCTCAGCTCGGCGGTAAGCTTCTGGATCTTCTTGCAGGCGTTCTCGAGCTGGCTGAGCGAGGTCGCGTAGGAGACGCGGAAGTTCGGGCCGGCGCCGAAGGCCGAACCGTGCACCACCGCGACGCCCGTCTCCTCGAGAAGCTCGGTGACGAAGTCCTCGTCCGTTCCGATCACATGGCCCGACGGCGCCGTCTTGCCGATCGCTTCGGCGACCGACGGATAGACGTAGAACGCGCCCTCCGGCTTCGGGCATGTGATGTACTTCGCCTGGTTCAGCATCGAGACGACAAGGTCGCGCCGCTCCTCGAACGCTCGTCGCCGGACGGGGATGAAGTCCTGCGGGCCGGTCAGCGCCTCGACCGACGCCCACTGCGCGATCGTGCATGCGCCGGAGGTCTGCTGGCCCTGGACCATGTCCATTGCCTTGATCAGCTCCGCCGGGCCGGCGGCGTAGCCGATGCGCCATCCGGTCATCGCGTAGGCCTTCGACACGCCGTTCATGGTCAGCGCGCGTGGCTGCAGGCTCGGCTCAATCTGCACTGGCGTCGTAAAGACGAAGTCGCCGTAGACGAGGTGCTCGTACATGTCGTCCGACAGCACCCAGACGTGCGGATGGCGGACCAGCACGTCGGTCAGGGCCTTGAGTTCGTCGCGGGGGTAGGCGGCGCCCGACGGGTTCGACGGCGAGTTGAGGATGAGCCACTTGGTGCGCGGCGTGATCGCCTTCTCGAGCGCCTCGGGCTTCAGCTTGTAGCCGTCCTCGAGCCGGGTCGGCACGATCACCGGCTCGCCGCCGTTGAGGAGCACCATGTCCGGATAGCTCACCCAGAAGGGCGCCGGGATGACGACCTCGTCCCCCTTGTTCATCGTGACGAGGAAGGCGTTGTAGAGGATTTGCTTGCCGCCCGTGCCGACGATCACGTCGGACGCTTTATAGTCGAGCCCGTTTTCGCGCTTGAATTTCTGCGCAATCGCCTCGCGCAAGGGTGGGATGCCGAGCACTGGCGGATACTTGGTCTCGCCGCGCTTGATGGCGGCGATCGCCGCCTCCTTGATGTTGTCCGGCGTGTCGAAATCCGGCTCGCCGACCGAAAGCGAGATCACGTCGCGGCCCGTGGCTTTCAGGTCGCGCGCCTTCTGCGTGACCACCATGGTCGCGGAGGGCTTGACGCGGCTGAGGGCGTCCGACAGGAAGGCCATGGAACCTTATTCCTTTGCTCTATTGGAGAAAATGCGCGCGGCAGCATAGGGGGGCGAGGCAGCCGTCGCAACCCGCTTGGCCGCGTCAGGCGTCGTCGCCGGCAGCCCAGGCTTTGACCAAGTGGTGCGCGATCGCCATTGGGATCGGCGCCGAAAGCCGGTCCGGGTGGCGCTTTTCCAGCATCGCGCGGACCTCGTCGCGCGAGAACCAGCGGGCGTCCTCGAGTTCGACCTTATCGACAGTGACCGTCCGGCTCTCGGCCTCGGCGAAGCAGCCGATCATCAGCGACGACGGGAACGGCCACGGCTGCGAGGCGAAATAGCGCACGTCGCCGCAGACGATCCCGGCCTCCTCCATGATTTCGCGCCGAACGGCCTGCTCGATCGTCTCGCCCGGCTCAAGATAGCCGGCGAGCGCCGAGTACATGCCCCTGGGGAACCGCGGCTGGCGCCCGAGCAGACAGGAATCGCCGTCGACCGCCAGCATGATCACGACCGGATCGGTGCGGGGAAAGTGATTCATGCCGCAGTTCGGGCATTCGCGTCGCCAGCCGCCCGCGCCGACCTGCGTTCGGGCGCCGCAATTCGAGCAGAAGCTCCGCCGCGCGTGCCAGGCGAGCAGCGCCTTGGCCGCGGCGAGGATGCTGGCTTCCGGCGCAGGAACCAGACCGCCGGCCGCGATCGAGCGCAGATCGACCATCTTGAGATCGTCCCGGCCGGGCAGGACCAGAACGCGTCGGTCGAGGAATCCGTCGCTTGAGTCCGACTGCTCGACAACCGCCTCGTCGTCGAGCAGCGCGGCGAAGACGGGCGCGCCGCCCGGCAGGAGCCCGAGCAGCGCTTCCACGCGGACGCCCCCGAGTTTCGCCGCCTCGGCGAGCGGCATGAGCGGCTCGAGGCCCGCCGCGGTCTTGCTGAGGACCGGCATGTCGCGGGCGACCACGACGACCTTCGCGTCGTCCCGCGCGCGCAGGGCCGCGACGGCTGCGGGGTCCTCGCGCATGGTGGATGCGCGGTCGAGCGGATCGAACGCGTAGCCAAGCCCTTCGAGCGCCCTCATGAGTGTCCTTTCCGCAACGCGCTCATGGATAGCGCGCCTTGAGGCTGTCGATCCGCGCCGCGTCGGCGTCGATGATGCATCCGAGCCTCGGATCACCCCCCTTCGCCGTCATGCCGGCTTCGAACGGCGCGACGTCCTGGCATTCCGAATCGCGCCAGCCGACCCACAGCGATTGCGACTCGCTGAGCGAGCGGCGCCAGCGCGCCTTCTGCGACGACATCAGTCCCTGGCGCGTGTCGATCGCCTTCAGCGCCGCATCCACCGCCGCGTGAAGATCGCGATCGGCCTTGTCGGCGGCGGCGCGCAGGCAGTCGGCGAGGTCGCGCGCGCCGAGCTTGGCCGTGTCGCAGGCCGCCTGTGAAGGCCGCGGCGCGTCAGCGGCCGCGGGCGTCGCGGCGGCGCCAAGCACAGTCAAGACGGCCGCAAGAAGAGCAAAACGCATAATCCAATAGTCCCCTAAACGATCTTTATCCGCTCGCATTGGCCGAAGCAGGGCGGCCGAGGAAGTCGGCCATTCGTATGAGCGCGCGTTCGATAGCCTCCAGCGAATTGGCGTAGGAGAGGCGCAGATAGCCTTCGCCGTAAACGCCGAAATCTGGGCCGCCGATCGTCGCCACGCCCGCCTCCTCCAGCAAGGCGGACGCCAACGGCTTCGCCTTCCAGCCGGTGCGGCCGATATTGGGAAAGGCGTAAAAAGCGCCCTTCGGCGTGACGGCGCTGACGCCGGGAAGGCGATTCAGGCCCTCGACGACCGCCCGGCGCCTGCGGTCGAACTCCGCCCGCATCGCCTCGACCGAATCCTGCGGACCTCCAAGCGCCGCAATCCCCGCAAATTGCGCCGCAGAGTTGACGCAGGAATAGGAATTGACCGCGAGCTTGCGCGCGACCTCGCGCCACGGCTTCGGCCACACCGAGAAGCCCAGCCGCCAGCCGGTCATCGCGTAGGTCTTGGACCAGCCGTCGAGCAGGATCAGGCGCTCGCGGAGCTCGGGATAGGCCATGAGCGAGCGGTGGGCGGCGCGATCATAGGTGAGCTGGCCGTAGATCTCGTCCGAGAGGATGGCGATGTTCGGATGAGCCGCGAGGCCGGCCACGAGCCGGTCGATCTCCTCTCGCGGCGTCACCCCTCCGGTCGGATTTGCGGGCGAATTGAGAATGAGAAGCCGGGTCTTTGGCGTGAGAAGGCTCAGCGTCTCCTCGGCCGAGAAGGCGAAGCCGTTTTCCTCGCGCATCGGGACCGGCACGGGGGTCGCGCCGGTAAACTCGATCATCGAACGGTAGATCGGGAAGCCCGGGTCGGGATAGACGATCTCCGTTCCCTCGGCGCCGAACATCAGGATCGCCATATACATGGCGACCTTGCCGCCCGGGGTGATCAGCACGAGGTCCGGCGAGACCTCGACGCCGAGCCGGCGGGCGAGGTCTTCCGACACCGCCTCGCGCAAAGTCGCGATCCCGGTCGCGTCGGTGTAGCCGTGCTCGCCGTCGCGGAGCGCCTTGACGGCGGCCTCGACGATATGCGGCGGAGTTTTGAAGTCCGGCTGCCCGATGCCGAGATTGATGATGTCCCGGCCCTGCCGCTGCAGCTCCGCAGCCTTCGCGAGCACGGCGAAGGCGTTTTCGTCGCCCATGCGCGCGAATGCGGGATTGATGGCGACGGTCACGGATCGCGCCTCCGGGGAAAGGCGACCCTTTTGGCAAAGGCGGAGCGCGCGGGCAAGGGCTTCGCAGCGCCGACGTTTGCCGGCCGCTATGATTTCGTTCGGTTCAAAAGGTTCAGCAAACTGAGGCGAACCTCGGGCTGGTTATGGTAGCCCAGCCTGTCGGCGAAGCGTCGAATGCGTTCGCTGGCGGCCGACACACCCATCAAGGCGTTTACAAAATCTCGCGACAATTCGGGGCGCCAGCTGCCCTGAAGCTCAGCGTAAATGAATTCGAGGGCGTTCCGCGCGTCTGGATTATCGCGTCCGAACAGATTGTCGAGAAGCCAGGCGAGCGAGACAAACCAGTAAGGCGCGGCTATGCGCGTCCGCCCAGGAGCCTTTTTCGTCTCCCGCGCTGGTGAAATCGATGGCAACAGTGTCGTACACGACCGGCTGCTCTCCCTCGGTCCAATCGTCAGGCCATGTCTGGATCTTGTTCGGCCAACCGACGCTGAAATCAATTGCTCCGAGATATCCAGGCGCTGGCGCGTCTCTGTAATCGACAAAGTTAAATCCGGACCAATCGACCAATTCGCCGTTCCGGACGACTACTCGGCTGTCGGATCGGGCGGACGGGAAGATCACGCCGTTTGCACCCAGCTTTCGGAGCCACAGGCCAACAATCTCCGCGGCGCCGCGGCCTCCGCCGATCGACGGGCATAGCAAGGACGGGAGAAGGTTCCCTAAAGATTCAACCGTCGGCTTGAATGGGAACGCGGCGAAACCGGTTCGCGTGGGCGTTTTGTCGGGGTCGTAGCCATCCGGGCGATATCCAGAAACGTGGAACCCCTGTCTGGAATTTTCGAGTGCGTTAGGCGAGGTTGGGTCAGGCAGAAAGTCTCGCCAATCCAGCGATGACAGGGCGGAGGCAAACCAGTCCGCGGTCCGCGGCGTCCGAAGATCGACGACCCGGTCGATCTCCAGTTCGACGATTCGCATCGGCAAGACGACATAGAGGGGCTTTGCCTCGACTGAGAATCTGGCCGCGAAAGGATGGGGCCTGTCGCCGATCGGCGGGCACAGGAGCAGCAGATCGCGGAGCGGTACGGCCCGCAGAGCAAGCGGAATACTGCCGCGATGCTCGGGCAGCGTGGGATCGATGATCGTGACGAGGCCAGCCTCTAGCGGATTGTGATAGGTCGACAATTCCCGGACGAGAACGCCCTCATCATTCCCGTCCGCAGTCTTGCAAAGGGTGAAGTATCTGCCGCGGCCGAGGGTCAGGTCGCCGGCGAACCGCCTTGGTACGGAGGTGTCCGCGTCGCGGGCGACGCCAAGGCGGCCAAAGCGTTTGTCCCACAAGGCGGCCCCGCGACGGACGTGGTCCTCGCTCGGCGCCCCGGTAAAACCCGACGCGGCCATCGCCGCCCGACCGTCGTCAGCCAGATCGTCCAGACTGATCTGCTTGAGCACAAGCTTACAGGTGGAGAAAGCGTCAGGGGGCGTCATGGACCGACTGGCTTCAGGCCGTCAACCACCAACCTATCACGCGAGACCAGCGGGCGGCAACGGCTCGGGCCGACCAGAAGGGCTCTGCGAGCGCGCAATGGTTCGAGCCGCCGAACGGGCGCTATCCGCCGAGCGCCTCACGCTCCTTCAGGAGCGCGGCGAGCGCCTCCTCCTGCTCCGCGATGCGGTCCGCAGCGCGGCCCTCGTCTCCGGCCCCAGATAATGCGGCGGCCTGCTCGGTGAGCGCCCTGATGTTGCCGCGGATCGCGGCGATCCGCTGGTCGAGGTCTTGAAGCGATGCGGCGTCCGCCATGGAGAATCCTCTTGGTTGGCAAGTTCGTTGGCAACAGATGGCCAGAGCGAGAGACTCGCGAGGGCCGGGTCGTTCACCCGGCCCTGCGGGGTCGTCCTCAATCAACTCACCCGAGCGCCTTTTCCAGCACGCGCCTCAAGCGCGCCGCGAAGGCCGGCGGGTCTTCGACCTGGCCGCCCTCGAGCATGCGCGCCTCGTCGAGGATGAGGTGCGCCGAATCCTCGATCAGCGGCTTGTCCTTGCCGTCCTTCAGCCGGCCGGCGAGCGAGAGGGTCAGCGGATGGGTCGGGTTCACCTCCAGGATGGGCTTTGCGCGTTCGCTGAGGCGCCCGTGCGCAGCCAGCATCTTTTCCAGCTGCCGATCGGGGCCGAAGTCGGGGGCGATGAGGCAGGCGACGCTGTCGGTGAGGCGATCGGAGGCGCGCACCTCGGCGACCTCGTTCTCGAGCGACTGCTTGATGAAGGCGATGAGGGTCGCGACGTCGCCCGAGGCTTCGGCCGGCGCCGTCGCGCCCTCGACGAGCGCGATCGCCTTGATGTCGGTCGCGCCCTGGCTCACCGACTTGAACGGCTTGCCGTCGAAGCCCGCGGCGGTCGAGACCCAGAAGGCGTCGACCGGATCGGAGAGCAGCAAAACTTCCACGCCGCGTGCGCGAAACCCTTCGAGTTGCGGGCTCGCGGCGAGACGCTTCCCATCGTCGCCGGTGAGGTAATAGATCGCGGTCTGGTTCTCGCGAAGGCCCGCGACGTAATCGGCGAGCGTGCGGCCGCCGTCGGGATGGCTCGTCGTCGCAAAGCGGGCGATCTTGAACAGGCCGTCGCGCCGCTCCGGGTCCTCGTACAGGCCCTCCTTGAGGACGGCGCCGAAGTGCTCCCAGACCTTGGCGAATTTTTCCGGCTCGCTCTCGGCGAGCTTGCCGAGTTCTTGCACCACGCGGTTGGTCACGCCCTTGCGGATCGCGGCGAAGACCTCGCTCTTCTGGATCAGCTCGCGCGAGACATTGAGCGGCAGGTCGGCGCTGTCGACGACGAGGCGGACGAAGCGCAGCCAGCCGGGCAGGATGTCGGCGTCTTCGGTGATCAGCACGCGGCGGACATAGAGCTTGTTGCGCCCTTTGCGCGACGGATCGAACAGGTCGAACGGCCGCGAGCCGGGAATGAAGGCGAGCACGGTATATTCGTGCCGCCCCTCGGCGCGCCAGTGAAGCGTCAGAGCCGGCTCGTCGAACTGGCCTGCGAGGCCGCGGTAGAACTCGACGTAGTCCTCGGGCTTGACGTCGGACTTGGGCTTCGCCCAGATCGCCGAGCCGTCGGCGACCCGCTTCGGCTCCTCGCCCGGCTTGCCGACAAAATCGACCGGAACGGCGACCGCGCCGGAATGCTCGCGGATGATTCGCTCGACCCGCCACGTATCGAGGAACTCCTGCGACTCGGCGTTGAGATGCAGGACGACCCGCGTGCCGCGCGCCGGCGCCTCGTCGAGCGCGAGCGCGAGCGCGAGCGGGGCGATTGTGAACGAACCCTTGCCGTCCGACGACCAGCGCCAGGCTTCGCCAAGGCCCGCCCGGCGCGTCTCGACCACGACCTCGTCGGCGACCATGAAGGCCGAATAGAAGCCGATGCCGAACTGGCCGATGAGGGCCTGCGCCTCGCTCTTGGCGTCTTCCGCCGCGAGCTTGTCGAGGAAGGCCTTGGTGCCGGAGCGGGCGATGGTGCCCAGGCCCGCGGTCAGGTCTTCGCGGGTCATGCCGACCCCGTTATCGGAAACGGTGAGGGTTTTTGCGTCCTTGTCGAGCGCGACCGTAATCGCGAAGGGCGCGCCGTCGGCGATCAGCTCGGGCTTCGCCAGCGCCTCGTAGCGCAGCTTCTCGCAGGCGTCGGCGGCGTTGGAGACGAGCTCGCGGACAAAAATCTCCCGGTCGGAATAGACCGAGTGAACCATGAGGTGCAGCAGGCGCGAAACGTCGGCTTCGAAGCTCTGCGTCGTCGCAGCCTCGTTGATCGGGGTCTTGGCGTCGGCGGTCAAGTTTCAACCTCGCTTTAGGACTGAAGGAATTGGGCCGGCCGGCAGTCGCAGCGGCCGGCCCCGATATCGTCGGCTTGTCGCCCGGATTCAAGCCCGCTTCGGGCCGCGTTTGCGCCAACCCGGCGCAATTCTCATGGGGACATTGAAAGCCGGCGCGAAGGCGCCACATGCGGGGTCGTCGAGACGCCATGACCGACCAACCGAGCCTCATCGACATCGAGCCGCCCGCCCTGCCGGAGGGTTTCTGTTACGAGCCCGATTTCCTCGATCGCGAGGAAGAGCGCGCGCTTGTGACCGCCATTAAAGGGTTGCCGTTCAAGCCCTTCGAATTCCATGGTTTTGAAGGCAAGCGGCGGGTGGTGTCTTTCGGCTGGCGCTACGATTTCAAGGAGGCGAAGCTCCGCGAGGCGCCGCCCATCCCGGATTTCCTCCATGCCGCGGGCGCAAAGGCCGCGCGCTTCGCCGAACTTCATGCGCACGCCCTCGAGCAGCTTCTGGTGACGGAATATCACCCCGGCGCGCCGATCGGCTGGCACATTGACCGCCCGATCTTCGCCGACGTGATCGGCGTTTCGCTCCTCGCCTCCTGCACGTTCCGCTTCCGCAGAAAATCGGGCGGCGCATGGGCGCGAGCCTCGCTCATGCTCGAGCCGGGCTCGGTCTACCTCTTGCGGGGTCCGGCCCGGACGGCGTGGGAGCACAGCATCCCGCCCGTCGAGAAGCTCCGCTACTCGCTGACGTTCCGCACGTTTAGGAAAAAGGCGCGGCCGTGAGCGCCTCACTGGGGCCAAAACCGCCTCGCCGGACGGCTTGGCCGTCCGGCACCGTCAGCTCTCCGCTGTCGTCAGCGCCAGCGCGTGCAGGTCTCCGCCCATCTTGCCCTTGAGGGCGGCGTAGACCATCTGGTGCTGCTTCACCTTGCTCACGCCCTTGAAGGCGGCCGAGACGACGCTCGCGGCGTAGTGCTCGCCGTCGCCGGCGAGGTCCTTCACCTCGACGCGCGCGTCGGGGAACGCTGCCCTTATCATCGTCTCAATCTCAACGCGGGACATGGCCATGATTGCGATTCTCCTTGATCTGCAGCGCTTCTTCCGCCTCGCGCGCCTCGGCCTCGAGCCGGGCGACGACGTCTTCGGCGGGCTCGGCGGCCGCGATGGTGACGCCGTGCGTCAACAAGATCATGCATTCGCCCGGCTCGCTCGAATTGACGGCAAGGACGTGGTCCGGGCGGATGTACGAGAAGCCGCTGCGGGTCTTGACCACCAGGAACGGAATCATGCCCCTTCTCCCTTCGAAGGCGCCATCATCTCCGGGAGCCAACTTTCGTAGGTCTTGAGGAGCGCGGCAAGTGGGATCGGCGCCGAGCCGCCGAGTTTCAACGCGTCGCCGCCGGTCACGCCAATGCGAAGGACCGGGACTCCGGCGCGCTCCGCCTCCCCGATCACGGCGCCCGTCGTCTCCGGCGCCGTGGTCGCGACGTAGCGGCCCTGGTCCTCGCCGAAAAACACGGCGTGCTCCGGCCCGTCGAGCGCAACCGTCGCCCCGACGCCGCCCGCGATCACCATCTCCGCGAGCGCCACGGCGAGGCCGCCGTCCGACAGGTCCTGGACGCCGGTCACGCGTCCGGCCGCGATCAGGCCCGCGACGAATTCGCCGTTCCGCCGCTCGTCGGCGAGGTCGACCGGCGGCGGCGCGCCCTCGTCGCGGCCGGCCGCGACCGCGAGCCACGCGGAGCGGCCGAGCCACCCGGGAGCGCCGCCGATCAAGAGAATGTCGTGGCCCGCGCCCTTGAACGAGGGCGAGGCGGTCTTCGTCACGTCGGAGATAAGGCCGACCCCCCCGATCGCCGGGGTCGGCGGAATGCCCGCGCCCATCGTCTCGTTGTAGAGCGACACGTTGCCCGACACGATCGGGAATTCGAGCGCCTTGGCCGCGTCGGCGATGCCGGTGATGCAGCCGACAAGCTGCCCCATCGCGTGCGGCTTCTCCGGGTTGCCGAAGTTGAGATTGTCGGTCAGCGCCAGCGGCTTGGCGCCAACGGCGACGAGGTTGCGCCACGCCTCCGCCACCGCCTGCTTGGCTCCCTCGCGTGGGTCCGCCTCGCAATAGCGCTCGGTGCAGTCGGTCGTGAGCGCCAGCCCCTTCGGCCCGTCGCCGAGCCGGATGACCGCCGCGCCGCCGTCCGGCCCCTGCACCGTGTTGCCGAGGATGAGCGAATCGTACTGCTCCGTGATCCACCGCTTGGAGCAGAGGTTCGGCGAGCCGAGGAGCTTGATCAGCGCCGCGTCGGTCGCGAGCGGGGCCACGACCGCGGCGGAGTCGATCACGGGCGAAGGCGTCGTCGGGGCCCATGGCCGGTCGTAGAGCGGCGCCTCGTCGCCGAGCTCCTTGATCGGCAGGTCGGCCTTGACCCGCCCCCCATGCTTGATGACGAAGCGCTTGGTGTCGGTGGTCTTGCCGATGACGGCGAAGTCGAGCCCCCATTTGCGGAAGATGTCCTGGGCCTGTGCTTCGAGCTCGGGCTTCAGCACCATCAGCATGCGCTCCTGGCTTTCGGAGAGCATCATCTCGTAGGCGGTCATGCCGGTCTCGCGGCAGGGGACCTTGTCAAGGTCGAGTTCGACCCCGAGGTTGCCCTTCGCCCCCATCTCGACCGCCGACGAGGTCAGGCCCGCGGCGCCCATGTCCTGGATCGCGACGACGGCGCCCGACGCCATGAGCTCGAGGCAGGCCTCGAGCAGGAGCTTTTCGGCGAAAGGATCCCCGACCTGCACGGTCGGTCGCTTCTCCTCGGCATCCGCCTCGAAGGCGGCCGAGGCCATGGTCGCGCCGTGGATGCCGTCCCGGCCCGTCTTCGAGCCGAGATAGACGATCGGGTTCCCGACGCCCGTCGCGGCGGAATAGAAAAGCCCATCAACCCGCGCCACGCCGACCGCCATGGCGTTGACCAGAATGTTGCCGTCGTAGCGGCTGTCGAAGCCGACCGACCCGCCGACCGTCGGCACGCCGAAGGAGTTGCCGTAGCCGCCGATGCCGGCCACCACGCCCGCAACGAGATGCCGGGTCTTGGGATGCTCGGGCGCGCCGAAGCGCAGGAAGTTGAGGCTGGCGACAGGGCGCGCGCCCATGGTGAAGACGTCGCGCAAGATGCCGCCGACTCCGGTGGCGGCGCCCTGATAGGGCTCGATGTAGGAGGGGTGGTTGTGCGATTCCATCTTGAAGACGCAGGCCTCGCCGTCGCCGATGTCGATCACGCCCGCGTTCTCGCCCGGCCCCTGGATCACCCACGGCGCTTTGGTCGGCAGGCCCCTGAGGTGCAAGCGCGAGGATTTGTAGGAGCAGTGCTCGTTCCACATCGCCGAGACGATGCCGAGCTCGGTGAAGGTCGGCGTGCGGCCGATCAGCGCGACAAAGCCGGCATACTCGTCGGCCTTGAGCCCATGCGCGATCGCCAGCGCCTCGTCGACTTTCGGTTCGTCAGCGCTCAATGTTGCGTCTCTCTCAATCCGGGATTCCGCCCCGCCAATAGCCCCGGGCGGCGGGGATCACAAGCTTTCCGCCGGAGAGCGAAGACAGTGGGCCGCTGCAAGGCGCCCAAGGCGCTCGCACAGTCATGTCGCAAGGGAGGCGAATTCCGGTCACTGGTGGTCTGTTGGCCAATGGGGAGATTGCGCAAATACCGGACGCTCCCCGACGGTGTGGCGAACGGGTCAAATCGACCCTGAGCGGGCCTTGAAGATCGTTCCCACGAACGGGCGGTAAGCGCGAGGAAGCGGTCTTTGGGCTAAGGCGTCGGTTGCGCTAGGAACCGCCGTTCGCTCATCGCCCCTTTGCGAGGCAGGCGTAGCCCCGCTGCTGGACAACTGACAAGCCATGTGGAGCGCGGCCATGGACGTTGGCGAGTGGCTGAAGGGGATCGGCCTCGGCCAATACGAAGCGACCTTCCGCGCGCACGATATCGACGTCGACCCTTTGCCGGACGTAACCGAAGCGGACCTTGAGAAGATCGGCGGTTTTTTTCGCGCTCCCCAACCTTCCAGCTCAGTTGTCCGCGGTCGACGAGCGTCACGCGGACCCCGCGCCAAAGCCCGACTACCTCTTTACTTTAGGTCACCAGCCACTGTCTCCTTTGAAGGCGAGCGCAGATGCGCCCTCACGCCCTCGTCGCCCATTTGGCCGGCCCTCTCGCGCCAAGCGCGCGCTTCAGCGGGATCCGGCGGCGCGCAGAAGCCATTCTCGAAGAAAGCGCCGACTTTGAGGGTCGAGCCGACGCGATATGGGTCGAACTCCGCTTTCATGTCGTCTCCAGCCGCCCGCGCATACCAAATCAATGCCCTCCCTCTGTCAGGCGCGATTCCGCGCCCCGCTTCAGAAAGCGCAGCGAGGTTGAACATGCCCTCCGCGTCTTTATTCTTGGCGGCTTTTTCATACCATTTGATCGCCTCGGCGACGTTCTGTTCGACCCCGCGTCCAGCCTCGTAAATGGAGCCGAGCTTGAGCATAGCGGCCGTGTGCCCGGCGATGGCGGCCTTTTCGTACCAGCAGCGCGCCTCGGCGGCGTTTGCGGCGTTCCCGTTCCTCTCGCGGTCATCGTAGAGTCGGCCAAGATTATACAAGGCGTCGGGAACCGGACCGGAATGGGCGCTGCTTCGAGTCGGTTCCGCAAGTGACGTGCAGGTCTCGTGTTCAGGGACGCTGGCGGCCTTTCTGAACCATTCGCTCGCCTTTTGGCGGTCTTGCACGTCCTCTTGGCCGTCATAGTGGCCATCATAGTAGAGCCTGCCCAGGTTGTTCATGGCGTTCTGGTCACCCTTGTCGGCGGCTTTCTTGTACCAGTTATACGCCTCAAGATAATCCTGCGCGATGCCCTGTTCTTTACCTTCTCCGCTTTCGTAGATCGAGCCGAGATTGTCCATGGCTTCTGTATCGCCCAGAAAGGCGGCCCATCGGAAAGCCCGGACCGCCTCGGAGTAATTGCGACTGATCCCCCAGCCGTTGCGATAGCCGACCCCGACCCAGCGCATGGATGCGACGTTGAAATACTCGGCCTCACTGAACATTCCTAGAGCGCTGGCTTGCGCTTGTTCGTCCATCTTAAAACGAACTTGGCCGATGATATCTTGGGCGTGTCCCAGGGTCTTGTAGAAGAAATACGCGAAGCCAATCGTGGCCACGAGAGCAAAACACAACACGACAGCTATAACGGTCCTCACCCGCTCCATCTTCGCGCGTTTCTTGACCTCTTCCTCTTTCTGCTTAACCGCTTCTTCCTTCTGCTTAACCGCCGCCTCCTTCTCGCCCACCATCTCCTCGCGCTCTTTGATTTGTTGGCGCTCGGCGTTCTTTTTCGCCTTGTCCTCTTCGTCGCTCGCCTGGATGAATTCGCGCTGCAAGTCCGTGAGACCGGGCGCGTTGCGTGGCTGCTGGACGGCCCAATCCTTCGCCGCGGCGACGTCGTCGTCAGACAGCAACTTGTTCTTCTTCCGTGCGCTCCGCTCCCACTCGGTTGCTCTCTGAAGGTAGCGCGTGTGCTCGTGCAGCCAGTCAAGATCCGTGTTTAGAGCGTCGACCAGCCTCTTGAGGCCTTTGCCCCACCCGGACTGCTCTTGTGCTGGCTCGTCATGGAAAAAGACGTAGTTGATCGTGTCGAGACCCTCGGGCGGCTTGACGCCGACAAGCTCGCGCGAGCCGACGGGGACGACAGGAAGGATCCGCTTCTTCAGTTCCTTGGCTTGCTCATACTCGCGCAGGCACTCGAGCGAACGCGCCGATGCCGCGGTCAGCACGAAAACGACACTGTCGGAAACTCGAATCATTGCAGCAAGGCGTATTCTCCAATCCTCGCCGGGCGAAATCGCGCGCTGATCGCGGAGGCAGGTAAACCCGCACGCAAGCAGCGCCGTATCCAGCTGATCAGCGAAGTCTAGGTTTTCGCGACTGTAGGAGATGAAGACGCTGGGCTTTGGAAGATTTGCGCCAACACCGTATTCGGCCATCGGTATCGCTCCTCGCCTCTCAGAGCGGCGCGCTGTCGAAGACACATACGTTCCGTGTCGATGAGCAAGGCCTGACGACCTCACAAATTACAGCGCGCGCGCGAACCGCCTCCCTGATGCAAGACTTGAGTTGACGCTATTCGCACGAACCGAAAAGATTAACTGTGATTGCTGTCACACAACTCGCCATGCGCCGACAACTCACAGTTGCGCGGACGCGTTGGCAAGGAAAGACACCGATTACTGCGAGCAAGCGAAGTCGCAGCGCTCGGTAGTCACGCAGGAAGCCGATGGGATAAGGCCAGCCAGTAGCCTGGCCGCGATGATGGCTATATCGCGGACTCCGGTCGTTCCCGAGGCGGCCGTTGTAGGGGCGCTCTCCGCCCAATTGAGGCGTCCAGGGCCGCTGTCAGCTACGTCCGCTAAACGTCGACAGCGGTCCGTCGGCGCTGCGTCCTTCGGCTC
>NZ_JBKQOT010000491.1:0-2562 GCF_052145395.1 Roseiarcus sp. | reverse complement strand
TGCGCGTGGCGTCGCGCAGAGACGAGTGAGCGGCCCGCACACGGCGGAGGAGGAAACATTCGTGAATGCGGCGCAGCAAGAACTTGTCCGGACGACCCTCGCCAGGCTGGCGGTGATGCCGGAGGTGGCCGGGGCGTTGTTCTACGAGCGGCTATTCGCCGCCAACCCGAGTTTCCGGCCGCTGTTCAAGAACGACATGCGCATTCAGGGCATCAAGCTGATGACCATGCTCGCCATGGTCGTCTACAATTTGCATGAGCCGGGTCAGGTTCTGCCTGCGATCCGTGATCTCAGCGTCCGTCATGTCGGGTACGGCGTCAAGCTCGCCGACTACGACGCCCTGCGGGAAGCGCTTCTCTGGGCCCTCGAACAAGTGCTTGGGGAAGACTTCACGCCCGCCGTCCGGGAGGCGTGGACAGTCTGCTACGATGAACTGGCTGGCGAGATGAAGGCCGCGGCCGGCCTGTGACGACAACCCTCCTCAGTTTCGCGACGAATGAGACTTGCGCGGCGCTTCGCCGGACTGGGAAGTTGCGCGGAACCGGCCTCCCACGGCGAGCGCGCTACCAGTCGGCTATCATTGGCCATTTGCGTGACGGCAGTGCGTCTCCATGCTTAATCCAGTTCACTGGGCCCGCGGAACAAATCCAGCCGCGCCGGTGTTCATCGCTCGGTCAAACCAGACACGCATAGTGATGCCGTCCTGAATCTGGAGGATGGCGTCTTCAGGCAGGCTCGAAACCCGAAAGGTCTCTTGGATGCGGCGAGGCGCGGTCGCATCGCACGATCCCCCCCACTCAACCTCGCCGCGAATTCACTCCGTTTACTTCCTCTGGCGAAACCGCGCTGTAATCGACACCAAGGTATCGGCGATACCATTGTGCAATGGCCGTGTGACCAGCTTGCCGCTATCTTTCGCGCGTGTAGTCGCGAAAGCCGCCAGGTCTAGAGGAACTAACCATGGTCAGTGCCGCGATACAAAACTGCATCCGTCAGGTTCAAGGCAACGAGTCGATTGCGTCTGGCGCGACCAGAGCTACGAATGTGCGGTGGGGGCCAGTCGAAGATGGCAGCGCCCCAAGATCCTGAGCCGCCACACCGCTCGAACGATTTGCACGAGAACCCCATGACCGCACAGAGAAACACTGCTCCCCGCGACATAATTTTGACGCTGCCGAGATCCGCGGACGCCCTGCAGAGGCGTTTTGATCGCGTGCGGACGATTTCGGTCGCGCTCGTAGCCGGGCTATCCGACGCAGATGTCAGCGGCCAATCGATGCCCGATGCCTCACCGAGCAAATGGCACCTGGCGCACACGACCTGGTTCTTCGAGACGTTTGTGTTGCGAGACTTCGTCCGGGGTTACTGTCCCTTCAATCCTGCGTTCGCCTTCCTCTACAACAGCTATTACGAATCTGAAGGGGACCGCATCGCAAGGCCATCCCGCGGGATGCTCACCCGTCCATCGCTTGACGAGGTGCTTGCGTATCGTCGGCATGTCGACATTGCGATGATGCGGGCGCTTGACGATCTGCCGGCGTCGGCGCGGCGACTCGTCGTGCTGGGGTGCAATCACGAGGAGCAGCATCAGGAGTTGCTTCTCACGGACCTCCTTCACCTGTTCGCCCAGAACCCCCTGCTTCCGCGAGCCTACGCGCAAGGCAACGTTCGTATCGGCGCTGAAGCTGATGCGCTGCGCTGGGTCGAGGGGCGCCAAGGCCCAGTCGATATGGGGCACGACGGCCGAGACTTCGCTTTTGACTGCGAGGGGCCGCGCCACACCGTCTGGCTGGCGCCGCACGCGCTCGCGGATCGCCTGGTTACCAACGGCGAATGGCGGGCCTTCATCGACGACCGAGGTTACGACACTGCCAGCCTGTGGCTGTCGGACGGCTGGGCATGGGTGCGACAGAACGGGATCGAAGCGCCTTTGTACTGGCGTCGCGATGATAGCGGCGACTGGTCCAGGCATTTCGGACTCGGCGGACTCGCGGCGATGGATCCTGCCAGCCCGGTGCAACATGACAGTTACTACGAGGCCGACGCCTTCTCGAGATGGGCGGGCGCCCGCTTGCCGACCGAAGCCGAGTGGGAAAGCGCCGCCGAAGGCCTGAACGCCGAACAGGGAACCTTTCTCGATAATCCTGGCGCCGTGCGCCCCGTGCCCGCGCCTGCCGAGGACGGAATTCGCCAACTGTTCGGCGACCTGTGGGAGTGGACGGCGTCCGCCTACCTTCCGTATCCCGGTTTTCGCCCGGCGGCGGGCGCAGTTGGTGAGTACAACGGAAAATTCATGTCGGGTCAGTTCGTGCTGAGAGGCGGGAGCTGCGCAACTCCGCGAGGGCACGTGCGGGCAAGTTATCGCAATTTCTTCTATCCGCACCAACGCTGGCAGTTTACCGGCGTCCGCCTCGCCAAGGATATCTAGCCATGCTCCGTACAGACGATCAGTCTATGCTTTGTACAGACCATCGTCCGTCGTTCGTGGCCGATCACGCTTTTCGACGCGACGTCCTGAACGGCTTGGCGGCTCGTCCGAGGATGATTCCGCCGCGTTGGTTT
>NZ_JBKQOT010000490.1:0-5367 GCF_052145395.1 Roseiarcus sp. | reverse complement strand
CAGACCCGCTCGATGGTGTTCGTCACCACCGAGACCGAGGCCGAGGCGCTGCTGCTCGAGGCCAATTTCATCAAGCAGCTGAAGCCCCGCTACAACGTGGTGCTGCGCGACGACAAAAGTTTCCCCTACATCTTGATTGCGCGCGCTCCCAAGGCGGCCCGGATCGTCAAGCACCGCGGGGCGCGCTCGATCCCCGGCGACTATTTCGGTCCGTTCGCCAGCGCCGGCGCCGTGTTCCGCACCATGAACGCCCTGCAGCGCGCCTTTTTGCTGCGCACCTGCTCGGACAGCTATTACGAGAACCGCACCCGCCCCTGCCTGCTTTACCAGATCAAGCGCTGCACCGGCCCCTGCACCGGGGAGATCGGGCTCGACGACTATGCGGGTCTGGTGAAAGAGGCGACGGACTTCCTGTCCGGGCGCAGCCTCGCGATCCGCCGCCGTCTCGCCGAGGAGATGAGCCGGGCGTCCGCCGCGCTCGAATTCGAGAGAGCCGCGCGCCTGCGCGATCGCATCTCGGCGCTGTCGGCGATCCAGGGCGAGCAGAGCGTCAACCCGCGCTCGATTGCCGAGGCCGACGTCTTCGCCGTCTACGAGGAGGCGGGGGCCTACTGCGTCGAGGTGTTCTTCTTCCGCACCTACCAGAACTGGGGCAACCGCGCCTATTTCCCGCGCGCCGACCGGGCGCTCGGGCCGGAGGAGGTGCTCGACGCCTTTCTGGCGCAGTTCTACCTTGAGCGGCCTGCGCCGCGGCTGGTGCTGCTGAGCCATCCGGTGGCGAGCGCGGTCCCGCTTTGCGAGGTGCTGAGCGCCCGCGTCGGGCGCAGAATCGCGATCGGCGTCCCGCGCCGGGGCGAGAAGCGGGACCTCGTCGACGCGGCGATGCGCAATGCGCGCGAGGCCTTGTCGCGCAAGCTCGCCGAGGCCGCGAGCCAGGAGAAGCTGTTGGCCGCGCTCGCCCAGGCGTTCGGGATCGAGAAGCCGCTTCGCCGGGTCGAGATCTACGACAATTCCCACATCATGGGGACGCATGCGATCGGGGCGATGGTGGTTGCGGGGTCGGAGGGGTTTGTCAAGAGCGCCTATCGCACGTTCAACATCAAGAGCGCCGACCTCACGCCGGGCGACGACTACGCCATGATGCGCGAGGTGCTGACGCGGCGCTTCGCGCGGCTGCGCTCTCAAGCCGCGCTCGCTGAGCGCGCTCCCGCTGTAGACGCAGTCGCTAGCTCGTCGCCAGACGGGCGTTCTTCCGAACGCCCTATGGACCGCGTCGGCCGCGATCAGCGATCGCGGCGTGAGGACGCCGACGCCTTCCCCGACACGCCCGACCTCGTCGTCATCGATGGCGGCCGGGGCCAGTTCGAGGCCGCGCGCGAGGTCATGGCCTCGCTCGGCGTCGAAGGCGTCGCGCTCGGCTCGATCGCCAAGGGGCCCGACCGCAACGCCGGTCGCGAGACGTTCTTCGTCGACGGCCGCGAGCCGTTCCGCCTCTCGCCCCGCGATCCCGCGCTGTTCTTCGTTCAGCGCCTGCGCGACGAGGCGCACCGCTTCGCTATTGGGACGCACCGGGCGCGGCGCAAGAAGGATTTTGTGAAAAGTCCGCTCGACGAGATCCCGGGCATCGGCCCTTCCCGCAAGCGGGCGCTGTTGCACGCCTTCGGCTCCGCCAAGGCGGTGGCGCGGGCCGGGCTCGCCGACCTGGAAAAGACGCCGGGGCTGAACGCCGCGACGGCGAAGCTGGTGTACGACTTCTTCCACGAGGCGGGCGGGTAGCAGCGGCCCGGGCGGCGCGGGCCGAGCCCCGGGGCCTCGCGGTCTGGGAAGCGGGCGAGGGATATCAAGGCCTTAAGCCCCGGATTCTGATTCGGGAGGGGCAGGACGCGGCCTGCCGCCTCAAAATCGCCACGCTCCGTTAACCATTCGCGCCGGGCGTGCCCAATTATCTCAATGGGTTACGCCGTGCGCGGCTGCCGGCGCCGGTCGCTGGGGGGCCAAAACGGCGAGCATCCGAACGGCGCCCCGGGACCCAAGCTATCCTTCCAGGTCGGCCGCTGGCGGGGGTGAAGGAACGGTGGTATCGATTTCGGGTCGGCGGAATTTTTGAGCCGATTGCGAAGCGAAATTTTCAGTGCAGGCTTTTCGACATGGCGACTTTGCGCATCAGCCAGCAACCTGGCTCCGGGCCGAACAGGCATCAGATTGCCGTTGAGGCTGAAATTCCTGGGTTTCAGCGTCTCAGCTTCAGCCGCGAGATCGAGTTCTCGCTGTCGCCGCAGGATGGCGAGAAGATCCGCTGGTATCTCGAGGACTATCTCCAGTTCGACGAGGACCCGGCGCCACAGATCGCCGCGCGCATTGAACAGTTGATGGCGGACCGCGGGGAGGCGCTGTTTCGCGCGATCTTCGAGGGGCGGAACGACGCCGTACAGCTCTGGGCGTTCGTCGAGCCGTATCTGTCTTCGACGCGAATCGAGGTTGTGACGGGCATCGCCGCGGCCACGGCCATCCCGTGGGAGCTGATCCGCAATCCCCATAGCGGCGTCAATCTCGCCTTGTCCGCGCAGGCCTTCGTGCGTTCGCAGCAAGGCGGGCCGCCGTCTCTTGCCCCAGGGAAGGTCGCCGACAAGGTCCGCATCCTGCTCGCGATCTGCCGGCCGGGAGCGGACGAGGACGTTCCCTTCCGTTCCGTCGCCGGGCGGCTGGTCAAGGGACTGAGCGACAGCGATCGCGAGGCCTTCCAGCTCGACGTCCTGCGTCCGCCGACTTACGAGCGACTCGCGAAAGTGCTGAAGCTCGCCAAGGAGAAAGGAGAGCCCTATCACATCGTGCATTTCGATGGGCACGGCGTTTACGCCGAACCCGAGGCGCTCGGAGGTGTGGGCCAGATCCTCAGCAAAGTGTTGCTGAAGGGCGAGACGAAGGGCCCGCGCGGCTATCTGATTTTCGAAGACCCGGAGGGCAAGGCCCGCAGCGAACGCGTCGACGGCGCCAAAATTGGTGGCCTGCTGCGAGACACGGGCGTGCCGATCCTCATCCTCAACGCCTGCCAGTCCGCCTTCGCCGAAGCGAAATCGCAGCCGAACGAGGATGCGCCCGCGTCGGCGCGGGAGGAGATCGAGGCCTATGGCTCTCTGGCGCAGGCGGTGATGAACGCCGGCGCCGCCGGCGTCGTCGCCATGCGCTATTCGCTCTATGTCGTGACTGCGGCGCAATTCGTCGCCGAACTCTATGGTGACTTGGCGCGCGGGCGAACGCTCGGCGAGGCTGTGGCCTGGGCGCGCGGCAATCTGGCCGACGAGCCGAACCGCAAGATCGCTTATGACGCGCGGCCGTTGCAGGACTGGGCGGTGCCTGTGGTCTGGGAGCGTACGCCGCTCAGTCTGTGGCCGCAAAAGCCCGAGGGCGCGCCGCTCAGGATCACGCTCGACGGCGGCGGGGCGACGGCGGGCGTCCTCGACGCCAAACTGCCGCCGCCTCCTGAGGTCGGCTTCATCGGCCGCGACGAGACGCTTTACGCGCTCGATCGCGCCTTCGACCGGCATCGCGTCGTGCTGCTGCACGCCTTCGCCGGCAGCGGCAAGACGACGACCGCGGCGGAGTTCGCTCGCTGGTACGCGCTGACCGGCGGCATCGAGGGGCCGGTGCTGTTCACCAGCTTCGAGCGGCGTCTACCGCTCGCTCGCGTGCTGGACAAGATCGGCGAGACTTTTGACGCTGCTTTGCAGCGCTCGGGCGTCCACTGGGGCGCCGCGAATGACGCGGAAAGACGTCAGATCGCGCTGGCCGTGCTGCGGCAGATTCCCGTTCTGTGGATCTGGGACAACGTCGAGCCGATCACCGGGTTCCCCGCGGGCACCCCGTCCGAATGGAGCGCGGCGGAGCAGCAGGAGCTGCGGGACTTTCTCCTGGCAACGCGCGAGACGAAGGCGCGATTCCTGATCACCTCGCGGCGTGACGAACAGGCTTGGCTCGGCGAAATGCCAGTCCGCGTCAAAACGCCGCCGATGCCGATGCAGGAGCGGCTGCAGCTCGCCGGCGCCATCGCCGAGCACAGGGGCAAACGCCTCGCGGATCTCCCGGACCTGACGCCCTTGCTGCACTTCACGCAGGGAAATCCCCTGACCATTCTGGTCACGGTCGGCGAGGCTTTGCGCGCTGGGATAGACAGTAAGGAGCGGCTTGACGTCTTAGTCGCGGGTTTGCGCGGCGGCGAGGGGAATTTCGAAGACGAAGCGGCGGAGGGACGCACCAAATCGCTCGGCGCGTCGCTGAGCTATGGTTTCGCCAGCGCGTTTAACGACAGCGAGCGGAAGAGGCTCGCGCTGCTGCACCTTTTCCAGGGCTTTGCCGACGTTGACGCCTTTTGCGCGATGGGCGATCCACAAGCCGAGTGGGCGCTAGACGAAGTGCGCGGCCTGACGCGCGATGAGGGTATCGACTTGCTCGATCGCGCCGCCGAAATCGGGCTCTTGGTCGCGTTAGGTGGCGGGTACTACAGTGTGCACCCGGCGCTGCCCTGGTATTTTCGAGACCAGTTCGAGCGCAACTTTGCTGGCGAGAATGCCGAGCGCGCCCGCCGCGCTTTTGTCGAAGCGATAGGCGACCTGGCGGACTATTACGCGGAGCAATACGTGTCGGGAAAACGTCAGGTCCTTAACGCCTTGATGGCGGAAGAGGACAATCTGCTCGCCGCCTGGAGCCTGGCGCGACAATACGGTTGGTCGCGTGGCGTCATCTGCGGGATGCAGGGGCTGCGAACGCTTTACCAGGAGACCGGACGCGATCCCGCCTGGCGGCGGCTGGTCGAGGCCGTCACGCCCGATTTTGTCGATCCCCATAGCGATCTGCCGCTCCCTGGACGCGAGGATCAGTGGAGCTTTGTCACCGACTACCGCGTTCGCATCGCGCGGGACGAGCGCGATCTCGTCAAGGCGGAGCGCTTGCAACGCCTCAGCGTCGATTGGGCTCGCGAGCGCGCCCACGAGGCGTTGGCTACGCCGCGGGAGCAGCGCAACAATCATCAGCGAAACGCGATCCGCACGCTCGCGGTGAGCATTGAACACCTCGCAATCATTCAGCGCGACAAAGGGGAATCGGATTGCGCTGAAAATTTCCGCAAAGCGTTCGATCTATATGGCGCTATCGAGCTTTCGACGGCGCAGGGAGTGGTCGCCTTTAACCTTGGCGTCACATACAACAACGTCGCCGTGCTGCGAGACCTCGACGCGGCAGAGAGCTGGTTAAAGCAATGCTTGAATTTGACTCCGCCCGGAGATGCCCTCATCCGCGGTAAGACCCTGAATCAGATTGGCAGAGTTGCACTCGACCGGAGTGACGAGGCGTTTGTCAAAGCGCTACCGGAAG
>NZ_JBKQOT010000489.1:0-6186 GCF_052145395.1 Roseiarcus sp. | reverse complement strand
GCGGGCGCGGTGCGCGTCGACGCTTCGCTCGCCGGCATGGGCGCGGGCGCCGGCAACGCGCCGATCGAGGCCTTGATCGCCGTGCTCGACCGCATGGGCATCGAGACGGGCGTCGACCTGCATATTCTCATGGACGTCGCCGACGACGTCGTGCGGCCGTTGCAGGATCGCCCGGTGCGCGTCGACCGTGAGAGCCTGTCGCTCGGCTACGCCGGCGTCTACTCCAGCTTCTTGCGTCATGCGGAGAACGCGTCCAAGCTCTACGGCGTCGACACGCGCGACATCCTGACGGAGCTCGGCAAGCGCCGCATGGTGGGGGGCCAGGAGGACATGATCGTCGACGTCGCGCTCGACATCGTGCGCCAGCGCGAAGCCCAGGCGGCCGCCCAATGACCGATATCGCCAAATTCGCAGAGGTCGTCGACGAGGCGGCGCGCACCGCCGCGGCGATCCCGCAATTCACCGAGACCGGCCCGCTCAGCGTGGCCGACGCCTACGCCGTCCAGGCTGCCTCGATCGACCGCCGCCTGAAGCGCGGCGAGAAGCTCGTCGGCGTCAAGATGGGCCTCACCTCCCGCGCCAAGATGCGCCAAGTCAACGTCGACGAAGTCGTCTGGGGCCGGCTCACCGACGCGATGCGACTCGAGGAGGGCGCGGCGCTGTCGCGCCGGCGCTACGTCCATCCACGCATCGAGCCGGAGCTCGCCTTTCTGCTTAAGGCGCCGCTGACCGGAGAGGTGACGGCGGCGGAGGCGATGGCGGCGGTCGCGGGAATAGCGCCGGCGATGGAGATCATCGATTCGCGCTACCAGAACTTCAAGTTCGCGCTGCCCGACGTGATCGCCGACAATTCGTCGTCGTCGGGCTTCGTGGTCGGCGACTGGTCGCGGCCGGATCAGGATTTCTCCAACCTCGGGCTCGTGATGGAGGTCGACGGCCGGCCGGTCGAGATCGGCTCGACCGCGGCGATCCTTGGCAACCCGTCGCGCTCTCTTGTCGCAGCCGCGCGCCTTGCCGGCGCGGCGCTCGGCCGGTTGGAGGCGGGCTGGATCATTTTGGCCGGCGGCGCGACCGCGGCGCACCCGCTCAAAGTGGGCGAGCGCGTGCGGCTCATCATGCAGAACCTCGGGTCGGTGTCGATCCGCGTCACGGAGTAGGCGAGATGCCCATTGTCGAGATCACCATGATCGAGGGGCGGACGCCGGAGGCCAAGCGCCGCCTGATCGCCAAGGTCACCGATGCGATCGTCGAGGCGATCGAAGCGCCGAAGGACTCGATCCGCATCATCCTGCGCGAGATCCCAGCGCTGCACTTCGGCGCCGGGGGCAAGACCAAGGAAAAGAGCGAGGCGCCGCCCGGCTGACGGGCGCGCCCGCCAAGACCAAGAATTCGAACGGAACAGGGAGGGAAGGATGACAAGGATTCAGCTGGGGCGCCGCGCGTTCCTCAGGACCGGTGCCGCGGCGCTTGCCGCGACTGCGCTGCCGCGCGTCGCCTTCGCCGCGCCGAAGACGGGCCTTCCAGGCGGTGCACGACGTCGACCTTAGCGTCGGCGAGGGGGAGATCGTATCGATCATCGGCGCGAACGGCGCGGGAAAGTCGTCGTTCCTGAAGGCGCTCGTGCGCCAGGCGGGACGCGTCACCGGCTCGGCGCGTTTCGCCCGCGACGACCTTGCCGTCCTCTCGACCCGCGACATCGTCGCGAAGGGAATCGCGCTTGTGCCGGAGGGCAGAAAACTCTTTCCGTCGCTCTCCGTGTTCGAGAACCTGCGCATCGGCTGGGAGCTCGGACGCAAAGGCGGCATCGCGCTCGACCAGGTCTACGAGTGGTTCCCCGTCCTCCTCGAGCGGCGCGACCAGAGGACGCGCGAACTGTCGGGCGGTCAGCAGCAGATGGTCGCGCTCGGCCGGGCGCTGCTCGCCAATCCGCGCCTGCTGCTGTGCGACGAGATCAGCCTCGGGCTCGCGCCGCGCATCGTCAACGAACTCTACGAGATCATCCCACGCGTGCGCGACCGCGGCGTGTCGGTGATCGTGGTCGAGCAGGACATCACCCGTTCGCTCGCCGTCGCCGACCGCTTCTACTGTTTCCTCGAAGGGGAGGTGTCGCTGTCCGGCCGGCCGGCCGACGCGAACCGCGAGACGATCATGCAACACTACTTCGGCGCGTGAACGCAAATGGTCGAGACGATCCTCAACCTCATTGTCCAGGGCGTGCTGATCGGCGGGCTTTATGCGCTGTTCGCGCTCGGCCTGTCGCTGTCGCTCGGCGTCATGCGCTTCGTCAACATCGCGCATGGCGACATGATCGTGCTGTTCTCGTTCGTGCTCCTGTCGCTGACCGGCGTCATCGGCTGGTCGCCGTTCGTGGTCGCGCTCATCCTCATGCCGGTCGCCTTCGGCGCGGGCTACGTGTTGCAGCGCTTCCTGCTCCAGCGCACCGTCGGCAAGGGCATCTTGCCGATTTTGCTCGTGACCTTCGGCCTGTCGATCATCATCCAGAACGGGTTGCTCGAGGCCTACGGACCGAACACGCGAAAGCTGTCGGGCGGCCCGATCGAACTCGCGGCTTTCCGCGTCGGCCCGATCGACATCGGCGTCTACCCACTGCTCGTCTTTCTGCTGGCGGTCGCGCTGATCGCCGGGCTCGACGCCTTCCTCTACCGGACCTCGATCGGCGCGCGCATTCGCGCGGTGAGCGACGACCCTGCCGCAGCCGACCTCATCGGCCTTGCGTCGGCGCGCATCTATCCGGTTGCGATGGGCGTGGTCGCCATCACCATGCTGGCCGCGGCCGCCTGCATGTCGGTCTGGACCAACTTCGACCCGGCGATCGGGCCGAGCCGGCTGCTCGCGGCGTTCGAGGCGGTGGTGCTCGGCGGATTGGGCAGCCTGTGGGGCACGCTGGCGGGGGGCGTCATCATCGGAATTGCGCAGAACTTCGGCTCGCAGCTCGACGCCTCCTGGCAGATCCTCGCCCAGCACCTCGTCTTCCTCGCCGCGCTCGTTCTTAGGCCCCAGGGCCTGTTCGCCAAGGGCTGAGCGATGGCCGCCGCCTCAAGACCCCTGCCGCTCGCCGCCCGTGCTGTCCTCGCCGTCGCGGTCGTCGCGTGCCTTGCCGGACCGTGGCTGTTCGACGCCAATTCGCTCACCGTGCTGACCGAATTCTTCGTCGTGCTCACGCTGGCGCTGATGTGGAACTTGCTCGCTGGCTACGCCGACATCATCTCGGTCGGCCAGCAGGGCTTCGTCGGCGTCGGCGCCTATGCCTTCTTCGGCTTCACCGCGCTCGCGCACCTGAACGTCTGGCTCGCCGTTCCGCTCGCGGCCCTGACGACGCTGGTCGTCGCCGTCCCGGTCATGGCTGTGATCTTCCGCCTGCGAACGGCCTATCTCGCCGTCGGAACCTGGGTGGCGGCGGACGTGCTGATGATGATCGCCGGCAAGCTGCCGGGCTTCGGCGGCGGCTCGGGCGCGAGCCTGCCGATCCCGGTGGTCAAGCAGTTCGGCGCGCGCCTCGGCGACCGCATCGACCTCTTCTACGCCATGAGCCTCGGGCTCGCTCTGATCGCCTTCGTCGCCACCTGGGCGCTCTTGCGCTCTCGGGTCGGCCTCGGCCTCACCGCGATGCGCGACAACGAGGAGGCGGCGGGATCGGCCGGCGTCGACCTCGTTCGGACGCGCGTCCTCTGCTTCTTGTGGACCGCGCCGTTCCTCGGGCTCGCTGGCGTGATGACGGCGCTCGAGAAGCTGCGCGTCGCGCCCACGGCCTCGTTCAATATCACCGACTGGACGATCGACGTCATCTTCATCGTCGTCATCGGGGGCATCGGCAGTCTGGAGGGCCCCATCGTCGGCGCGGTCATCTTCTTCGCGCTGCGCCAGTGGCTCGCCGACTTCGGCGCCTGGTACCTGATCCTCCTCGGCGCGATCTCGATCGCCGTCATTTTGTTCGAGCCGCGCGGTTTCTGGGGCGCCTGTCGCCGCTGGGGCGTTCCCGACATCCTGCCGGTCAGCCATGTCCCGGAGGCGGCGGACGGACCGGCGGGCGCCGCGAGCGGCGAGGCGGCGAGGACGCCGGCGCCGACTACGGTCGGCTGACGATGGCGCGACAGTAGTCGTACCAGCCGAGCGGCGGAATGGTCGGGTCCCGGAGCCAGGATCGCGAGTCGTTCCTGCCGGTCGAAGCTCCCCGAACCGCCTCGGCGCAATCGGACCGGTCGGCGAAGCGGGCGCAGACAACCTCGCCCGTCTCGCGTCCGAACAGGGCCTTCGCCAGGATCGCGAACATCCGCCAGGCGTCGCCCTCGTCGACGATGCCGACCCGCTGCGTCATGACGTCGACGAAACCGAAGATGTAGCCGGCCGTGAAATCATCGAGCGTCAGCGGGGTCTGGCCGGCTCGACGCTGGATGCGCGACAGCTGCAGGACCAGAAGCCCCGCAATGATGCGCGCGATTCGAACGTCTGCGTCGCTTTCAATCTGCATCTCGTAACCGAAGCCGAGACCTGGCGCGCGGGATCGGCCCTAGCGCGAGCGCCAGTCTGGCGAGGCCGGCTTGCGCCAGGCCATCGCGCAGCCATGCAGTTCGCCGCCTTTCGCGCTCGCGCGATTCTCTGTAAGCCTTCGGACGATGAGAACGGAAAACGAGCCCGGAACTCGTCCGGCGGGCCTCCTGGCGCGCCAGCGCATCATGGCGCTGGTGAAGGCGGGCGCGGTCGCCGCCGCGGCCCCCGTCGAGCCCGGCCAACTCCAGCCGGCGAGCCTCGATCTGCGCCTCGGCGCGGAGGCTTTTCGCGTCCGGGCGAGCTTCCTGCCGGGCAGGGGGTCGAGCGTCGCCGAGCGTTTGAAGAGCCTGAACCCAGAGCGGGTGTCGCTCGAAGGCGCCGGGGCGGTGCTAGAGAAGGGCATCGTCTACATCGCGCGGCTGATGGAGCGCCTCGCCCTGCCGGCGGGCGTCTCCGGGGCCGCCAATCCGAAGAGCTCGACGGGACGGCTCGACATTTTCACCCGCCTGATCGTCGATGGATCGGACGCTTTCGACGCCGTGCCGGAAAGCTACGCCGGGCCGCTGTTCGCCGAGATCTCGCCGCGCAGCTTCAGCGTGCGCGTGCGGGAAGGCACGCGGCTGAACCAGTTGCGCTTCCGCGACGGCGGAGCGGCTCTCATCCTCGACGCCGAGGCGCTGCGCGCCCGGCATGAGGCCTCGGCGCTGGTCGACCGGGCGCTCGCGCTGCGCGACGGCCTCATCGTCCATGTCGGGCTCGCCGGGGCCGCGGGCGAGGTCGTCGGCTACCGCGCGATCAAGAACAGCGACGTCATCGTCGTCGACCGGATCGGCGGCTACGCGGCGGCGGATTTCTGGGAGCCGATATTGGCTCGCGCCGACCGGCGGCTGGTGCTCGATCCCGATGAGTTCTACATCCTCGCCTCGCGCGAGAAAATGCAGATCCCCGCCGACCTCGCGGCCGAGATGGCGCCGATCGACCCGGCGATCGGCGAGTTCCGTGTCCATTACGCAGGCTTCTTCGATCCGGGCTTCGGGCAGGGGCCGGACGGGCGCCCGGCCGCGCGCGCCGTGCTCGAAGTGCGCTCGCGCGACGTGCCGTTCCTGCTCGAGGACGGCCAGCCGGTCGGGCGGCTCGTTTTCGAACAGCTCGCGGACGCGGCGGACGAGCTCTATGGGGCGGGCGCGACCTCGAACTACCAGCATCAGGGGCTGAAGCTGTCGAAGCACTTTCGGGGGTAGGCGCCTTCGCCCCACCAAGCGGGGAGAAGGTGGCCGAAGGCCGGATGAGGGGTTCCCCAAATCGTTCGCAAAGCAGCGCGACGATTTGCCGGATTTGGACGATTTGTTTGGTGGAGGACAGAATGAACGATGCCAGGCATTCCCATGGTTCCTGGCGCAGCACACGCAGTCCGCGGCATGCGGCGATGGCGTTCCGCATTGGCGCGTCTTCGGGAAAAGTATTGAGCACGGCGTCCAAATCCACTTCGGTTTGCAGGTAATCGCGCAACCATCGCCAGTCGGCGGGCGCAGCATCAGTTTCGGCGTGGATACCGTCACGGGTCTGGGTCAGCCGCACCCCGCGCCGGCCGACGACACCACTCCAAATACCGTTTTGCTCCCGCCAGCGGAAGACCTGGCCGGAATCGAGCGTCGCAGCCAGATCATAATCGCGGAC
>NZ_JBKQOT010000488.1:0-17144 GCF_052145395.1 Roseiarcus sp. | reverse complement strand
GTCGGCACAGGCGGCACCATCACCGGCGTCTCACGCTTCATCAAAGGAACCAAGGGCAAGGCGATCCGGTCGGTCGCGGTCGAACCGGCCACGAGTCCGATCCTTACCCAGAAGCGCGCCGGCGAGCCGCTGAAGCCCGGTCCGCACAAGATCCAGGGCATCGGCGCGGGCTTTGTGCCGGATGTGCTCGACCTCAAGCTCGTCGACGCGGTCGAGCAAATCAGCAACGAGGAGGCGGTCGAGTACGCGCGCCGCCTGACGCGCGAGGAGGGCATTCTCTCCGGCATATCGAGCGGCGCCGCCGCCGCGGTCGCCGTGCGCCTCGCCAAGCGCCCCGAGAACGCCAGCAAGACGATCGTCACCATCCTGCCGGACTCGGGCGAGCGCTACTTGAGCACGGTCCTGTTCGACGGCCTGTTCGACGAAAAGGGCATCGCCATCTGAGTCGCTTCTGGCGGCGCCAGCGCTGCTGATCCACGCGCGCCGGCGCATCCTGCTGAGGGCGCGGCCGGCAGAAGGGAATGGTTTTCTTGGATTTCCTGCATCTGATCAACCCGCTATACACGCTGTCGGGCTTCGCCGTCGGCGCGCTTGTCGGCTTCACCGGGGTCGGCGGCGGCTCGCTGATGACGCCGCTCTTGGTGCTGCTGTTCGGCATCCATCCGGCGACCGCGGTCGGGACCGACCTGCTCTACGCCGGCGTGACGAAAATCTGCGGCTCGGCGGTGCACAGCCACAACAATGCGATCGACTGGCGCGTGGTCCGGCGCCTGGCGTCGGGCAGCGTGCCCGCGGCGGCGCTGGCGCTGTGGACGCTTTCGCGTTTCGGCGTCGACTCGAAGGGAACGAACGCCGCCATCACGACCACGCTGGGCTTCGCGCTCATCCTGACCGCGGTGACGCTCATCTTCCGCCGGCGTCTCCTGAAGGCGGTCGCCTCCTTCCTCGACCGGCGCTCGGACAAGGAGATCGCCGTGCTGACGGTAACGCTCGGCGCGGTTCTTGGCGTGCTGGTGTCGATCTCCTCGGTCGGCGCGGGGGCGATCGGCGTGACCGTCCTGCTGATGCTCTATCCGCGCATGCCGACCGTGCGGATCGTCGGCACCGACATCGCCCACGCGGTGCCGCTGACCCTGATCGCGGGGGCCGGACACTGGCTGATCGGCTCGATCGACTGGGTTCTCTTCTTCTCGCTGCTCTCCGGCTCGCTTCCCGGCATCGCGATCGGCAGCCACTTCGCCTCCCGCGTCCCCGACCGCGTGCTCAGACCCCTGATGGCCGGCACGCTGGCGCTGGTGGGCGGCAAGCTGGTGTTCTGAAATCCCCTCGCTCACCCGCCCGCCCGCGAGGCCACATAGGCGCGCCAGCCGCCGAACTTCGAGATGTCCGTCGCGCCTTTGACCTCCTCGGGCTCGACCAGGAATCCCTTGACGTGCGACCCGTCGGCGAGCCGGACGGTCCCGATCCCCAGCGGCGAGGGAATTCCGGCGACGAAGACGCCGAAAGCTTCCGGGTCGAGCGCCCAGACCTCGGCCCTGATCGCTGCGCCGGCCCCGTCCGCGACCCTCAGGAGGCCCGGTTTCGCTGGTTGCGAGCCCGTGAGCGCAAAGAGCCGGTAGTCTGGCGTCGTCTCGACCTCGGCGACGAACGACGCGCCAAGATCGACAAGCTCGCGGTTGAGCGCGAGGCCGGCGAGGTGCGCGCCGACCACCGCCAGCGCCACGCGGCCGCGCGGCGCGATCGCCGGCGCGTGCGGCGCGGTCGCCTGCGGCGGCTTGGGCGCCGGGAGCCCGGTCGCACCCATGGGCGCCCCGGAGCAGCCCTGAATCGCCACCGCAAGGCCGGCGACGAGCCCGTCCGCCCCGGCCGGCGCGATCAGCGTGACGCTCGAGGGCAAGCCGTCGCCCCGCATGCCGGACGGGACGGCGAAAGCGCAGAGATCGAGCAAATTGACGAAATTGGTATAAGTTCCGAGCCGCGAATTGACCAGGACCGGCTCGGCCAGGACTTCGGCGACCGTGTAGGGGCGCGGAATGGTGGGGACGAGCATGACGTCGAACGCCGACCACGCCTGCTCGGCCCTGCGCCGGAGATCCGCAAGCTTGTAGAACGCTTCGAAGGTCGTGACCGCGTCGAATTTTTTCGCGCTTTCGATAATCGCCCGCGTGACCGGATGCAGCGCCTTGGGGTTCGTCTCGATCAGCGGCTTCACGGCGGCGTATCGCTCCGCCACCCACGGGCCCTCGTAGAGCAGACGGGCCGTCTGGGCGAAGGGCTCGAAATCGAATTCGACAAGGCGTCCGCCAAGCGCCTCCACGGCCTCGAGATCGCGCGCGAAGGCCGACTCCGCCTCGGCGTCGCCGAAGAATTCGAGATCGGCCGCGCGCGGAACGCCGAACTGCACGCCGCGGGGAAAGGCGGAAAGCTCCGGCCTCGGAAAACCGCGGGAATAGGCGTCCCGCTCGTCGTAGCCCGCGGCCGCCTGGAAGACCGCGAAGGCGTCGGCGACGTCGAGGGCGAAGATCGAGATCGTGTCGAGCGTCCGGCAGGCCGGGACGAGGCCGGTCGACGACAGCGCGCCGAGCGACGGCTTCAGGCCGACGATCCCGTTGAGCGCCGCCGGCACGCGGCCGGAGCCCGCCGTGTCCGTGCCGAGCGAGAAGGGCACGAGGCCCGCCCCGACCGCCGTCGCCGATCCGGCGCTCGACCCGCCGGGGATGAGGTCGTCCCGAAGGGCGTTGCGCGGAACGCCATAGGGAGAGCGCACGCCGACGAGGCCGGTCGCGAACTGGTCGAGGTTGGTCTTGCCGATCACGATCGCGCCCGCGCGCGTCAGGGCCTCGACTACGAAGGCCGACCGCTCGGGCGTATAGGCGAAGGCCGGACAGGCGGCGGTCGTCGGCAGCCCGGCGACGTCGATATTGTCTTTGACCGCGAAGGGAACGCCGTAGAGCGGCTTGCCATCCGGCCCCTCGGCCTCAAGCCGCCCGGCCGCGCCGAGCGCCTCAGCCTTCGGCCTGAGCGTGATGAACAGGGCCGGATCGTCATGGGCCGCGATCCGCGCGTAGGTTTCCTCGACGGTCGCGGTTATCGGCTTCCCGCCGGCATGGGCGGCGACGAGCGCGCCGATCGTTTCGGTCATCCAAAGCCTCCTCAAGGCTGCGCCGATGCTGCGGCCGGCGCCCGGCTTACCGCCAATGCAAGAGGCGGGCTAGGGGCGAAGGGAGGGCAGAGCAGCGGACAGCCGATTGTCCGACTGTTCAGGCCGCTATCGGACAAGCGTTCGGCGGCGAGTGGCGCAATTCATGCGCGGACGGACTTCGACCGTCGTCCGACGGCGTTTCCTGGTCGCGCCGACAACCTGAAGCGCGCAAGGCGCCGGTGTGAAAGGTTCTTGAACCTCGGCGCGCGAATACCGGGCCTTTCCTATCGGGACAGACTTCCTCCGTGATAATAAAGCATAATTTACCCCATAAACATCATTGCGACAAGTTCCTTGTGTATGGCTTGGTTTAACAATCAGCCGACTCATAGTATTGTTGAGGAGCAATTCTATGATCAGCAACTCTATTGCGTCATTCGCGATCACCCTGTTGTTGACGGCCTCGACGGCGGCGTTCGGAGAGGACTTCTCCAGCCCGGGGGGGCGCGTCGCGGTTCGTCCTCATCCCGCGCTTGCCCGGCAGCGCGTCGACCACATGACCGCAATCCCGGCGACTCTGCCCGTTCCACGCCGTGTCTATGAGAAGGAAGGGCTCACGCGCGATCCAGACGCATGCGCCGTCTGGGGCTGCATCGGAAACAACTGAGAGGCGTTCCGCAAAGGGCGCGGGGTCAGGGGGCTTGAGATGCAGTCGCGGTGGAAAGGGGGGATCGACTACGGTCTGGGCACCATCTACGCGATTGTGACGGCGATTCTGATTGCGATTCAGGAGCCCTTCTCCGCGCTTGCAGCGCGAACGCTGACCTCGATGGATTTCCTCGCGCTCACGCAACTGGCGCTCCTTTTCTCCCTGCCGATCCTGCTCGCGCAAGAGAAGAGCCGGCGCGACTTCGCGGCCATCCTTCTCGACACCCGGCACTGGCCGAAGCTCGCGATCATTTTTCTCGTCGGCGTCGCAGGACTGGAGCTCTACGACGTCGGACTGAGCAGCGCCCATCCGATCATCACCGCCGCCGTCCTGAATCTCTCGCCGTTCTGGGCGACGCTGGTCGCGTTCGCCTTTTCGCGCCGATCCATCTCGGTCCCGGCGCCGGTGTTCATGGCGTCCTTCGTCGTGGCGTTCTGCGGCACCATGGCGATCGCATGGAGCCAAATCGACGTCGACAACCGAGTCCTCACTCATGACGTCATTTTCAATCTCGTGCACAGTCGATGGATCTACGCCCTTCCCATGCCCGCGTTCTTCGCCCTGAGCGGGACGCTGGTCTACGAGTGGTTTCCGGATTTCGATGAGCGTGCAGCCATCAGCGCGAATTTTGCCGTCTCGGCGACCCTGCTCATGCCGGCGGCAGCGATCAGCCTGGAATTCGAACGCCAGTCAAGCCTCACCGAGCAATCGGCCGCAGCGATCGCGATGCTGCTCGTTGGAACTCTGGCTGCCGCGGCCGCGGGCCGCCTCTTCTACCAACTGGCTCTGACGGCGACCAGGAACGACAACGGCTATGTGACGATGTTCTTCCTGCTGATCCCGGGAATCTCCGCGCTGATCTCCTTGCCTCTGTCGCGGTGGATACCGACCCTGACCTTCGTTCCTGGACCCGCGTTCGTCCTTGGCTTGGCGTGCGTCAGCTTGCCGCTCGCTCTTCTCTCGTTCGTCTCCAGGCGCGCCAGGACTGCGGTTCCCGGGGCTCTGAACGACGAAGCGCAAGGGGCCGGCGTCGCCGGTCGACAGTAACGCGCAACGGACGAGACGAATGAAATCGACGCTCACTGCGCCGCTCGCTCTCGGGGTCGCCGGGTCGCTCGCCATTGCCGTCCCGACGAACGCGGGAGCGCTCCAGTCCGCGCCGCGCGAAAAAGCGGCGGGATGCGAGGCTTTCGCCTGGCCAGTGGCGAACGAGCGTTCGTGGTTTGCGGACCAGAACCTCCGCCGTACGGTTTCCGACGTGCGCCTGTCGCGAATCGACCGCGCCGTCGACCTGACGCTCGAGCCGTCCCGGACGGTGCATTTCTTCCTGCCGCCGGAAAACAGACCTCCGCCCGACAGCTACAGCGGCGAGGTCACGTTCTTCGGCGTGCCGCGTCCGGGACTTTGGTGACGATCAGCCGCAACGCCGGAATCGACGTGTTCGAGAACGGCATGCGGCTCAAGGCCGTCGCGGCGGCGGAGGCGTCGGATTGCCGGGGCGTCCGCAAGAGCGAACGCTTCGCGCTCGCGCCCGGCGACCTTGTTCTGGTTCAGGTCAGCGGGGAGAAAGCGCCCTCGATCAAGGTCGCCTTCGAGCAGGCGCCCTGACCTTTAGCGGAAGGCGCCTGCCGCAGAATTTCGCGCGGTTCGGCCTCCGCGGCGGCGCCGTCCACGCCACGCCGGCGAATCCCTTTCGATTCGCTGAACCATCGCGCCGGGCGACCGACGGTAGCCCCGGGTTCGCCCGCCCAAGAATCGAGCACGGCGCCGTAAATTAAGGCGCGTTTAATTTTCTCGGCGGCGGAAGACTGCGACAATCAGCCGCATCTCACGGCACGCTCCTTGCAAATCCGGTCCCCCGGGGAACGGCGCGGCATCCGCGTCACGGATTTAAGACCAGGAGGACGCCACGATGTCGGGATCGGAAATCTCTCGCCGCACGCTGATCAAGACGACCGCCCTGGGACTGGCGGGCGCAACGCTGAACATCGGCGCGATGCGCCGAGCCCTGGCCGCAGGGGATCTGACGGTCGGCGTCGTCTACGTCGGCGCGCGCGACGACTTCGGTTGGAACCAGGCGCATGCGGTGGCGATCAAAGCGCTGAAGGAAGTGCCGGGCGTCAAGGTCGTCGAGGAAGAGAACGTGCCCGAGACCGACGCCGTGTCGAAGTCGATGGAATCGATGGTCAACCTCGACGGCGCGGGCCTGATCCTCGCCACCTCTTTCGGCTACTACACGCCGTTCGTCGTCGACCTCGCCAAGAAATACCCGGACGTCGAGTTCCGGCACGCGGCGCCTTTGTGGAACAAGGACAAGGACCCGAAGAACGCCGGATCGTATTTCGGCTATCTGAACCAGGCGCATTACATCAACGGCGTCGCCGCCGGCCTAGCCACGAAAAAGAACAAGATCGGCTTCGTCGCCGCCAAACCCATCGCCAGCGTGCTTTCGAACATCAATTCCGTGCTTCTCGGCGCACGCTCGACCAATCCGAACGCGACAGTGCAGGTCATCTTCACCGGCGACTGGTCGATGCCGGTGCGCGAGGCGGAGGCCGCCAACGCGCTGGTCGACGCCGGCTGCGACGTCATCACCTGCCACGTCGACGGGCCGAAAGTCGTCATCGAGACCGCCGAGAAGCGCGGCGTCATGAGCTGTGGCCACAACGCCAGCCAGGCCCCGCTGGCGCCGAAAGGCTTAATCACCGGTGCGGAATACAAGTGGGAGACGATCTACAAGGGCTACGCTGCCGACCTCGCGGCCGGCAAGAACCCGCCGAATTTCCTCACCGGGGGCTACGAGGTCGACTTCGTGCGCAACACGCCGTTCGGCGCCAGCGCGACGCCTGAGGCGCAGAAGGCGGCGCTCGCGGCGATCGAGGGCCTGAAGGCGAAGAAGCCGATCTATGTCGGTCCGCTCAAGGACAACAAAGGCAAGCTTGTCATCGACAAGACCTACGACAACCTCGACCCGTTCCTCGACAAGATGGACTACCTGCTCGAAGGCGTCAGCGGATCGACGACCTGACCGGCCAGAGGGAGCGGCCCATGTCGGACGCGCCCGCGACCCCCTCGTCCGCCTCGGACCTGATCCAGCCGGTCGGGCCCAAGGCGGCGCGCTCCGATCTCGCGCTGCGGCTGCGCGCCAATTCGGAATATGTGGCGATTCCCCTGCTCGCGATCGCGATCGCCTCGGCGCTGTTCGCCGTGTTCCTGATCGCGATCGGCAAGTCGCCGCTCGACTTCGTCTCGTACGTCTGGCGCGGCGGCTTCGGCACCGCCTTCTCGTTCCAGAATACGCTGCAGCGCTCGGCGCCGCTGATCCTCACCGCGCTCGCCGTCGCCATCCCCGCCCGCATCGGCCTGATCATGATCGGCGGCGAAGGCGCGCTGGTGCTCGGCGGCTTCGCCGCAGCCGCGCTCGCCATTCCGATGATCGGCGTCCTCCCGCCGATTGTCGCTCTCGTTCTCATGGCGATCTTCGCCATGCTCACCGGCGGCTTCTGGGTGGGGATCGCCGGCTTCCTGCGCTACGCGCGCGGGGTCAACGAGACGATCTCGTCGCTGCTGCTGACTTATATCGGCATCGCCATCATGAACTTCTTCGTCGAAGGGGCGCTGCGCGATCTCTCCAATCCGAACAAGCCGTCGACCAAACCGCTCGGCGACGCCTACATGGTCGGCAAGATCCCGGGCACCGACGTGCATTGGGGCTTCGCCGCCGGAATCCTGCTCTGCATCCTCATCTATCTCTTGCTCGAGCGGACGACCTTCGGCTTCGCCGCGCGCGTGACCGGCGGCAACTACCGCGCCGCGCTCGCGCAAGGCCTGCCGGTCGGCAAGCTGATCGTCGCCTGCTCCGGCATCGCCGGCGCCTGCGCGGGCCTCGCCGGCTTCTTCGAGGTGGCCGCGATTCAAGGCCGCGCCAACGCCTCGCTCGCCGCGGGCTACGGCTTCACTGGCATCCTGGTGTCGTTCCTCGCCCGCCACAATCCGCTGGTCATTCCTCCGGTCGCGATTCTGTTCGGCGGCATCGTCGCCGCAGGCGGCCTCGTGCAGCGGCGCATGGAGCTGCCCGACGCCACCGTGCAAGTTCTGGAGGGGTTCATCTTCGTCGTCCTCCTGACCTCTGAAACGCTCTACGGCCGCGTCGCGATCTTCAAGCCCACGGCCGCGAAGGATCGGACATGAACGACGCGATCCTGACGGTCCTTATCGCCATGCTGGGCGGCGCGATCCGCGTCTCGACGCCCTTCATGTTCGTCGCGCTCGGCGAGTGCCTGACCGAGAAATCGGGGCGGGTGAACCTCGGCCTCGAAGGCACGCTGGTGCTCGGCGCGATGGTCGCCTACGCCGCCTCCTATCACACGGGTTCGCCCTGGATCGGCGTGCTCGCGGCCGGAGTCGCTGGATCGGCCCTCGGCGCGATGCACGGTTCGATCTGCGGGCTGCCCAAGGTCAACGACGTCGCGGTCGGCATCGCCATGATGCTGTTCGGCGTCGGCGTCGCGTTCTTCTTCGGCAAGCCCTACATCCAGCCGACCGCGCCGCGGCTCGATTCCATCCCGCTCGGCTTCTGGACCGACAGCCCGAGCCTGAAGGGCGCGCTGCAGGTAAATTCCCTGTTCTTCGTCGGCATCGTCATCGCGCTCGTTCTCGCCTGGGCGCTGCGCAACACGCGCTGGGGCCTCGTCGTGCGCACGGTCGGCGACAGCGCGCCCGCCGCCCGCGCGATGGGCATCTCCGTCAATCTCGTCCGCCTTCTGACCACCACGGTCGGCGGCTTCCTCGCCGGCGTCGGGGGCGCGTTTCTCTCGCTCTCCTATCCCGGGTCGTGGAACCAGGGCCTGTCGTCCGGCCAGGGTCTGATGGCCGTCGCGCTCGTCATCTTCGCCCGCTGGAGCCCGATCCGCTGCGTCTATGCGGCGCTTCTCTTCGGCGCCGCCGGCGCGATCGGCCCGTCGCTGCAGTCGGTCGGAATCACGCAGGGCTACTACTTCTTCAACGCCGCGCCCTATATTCTGACGCTCGCCATCATGATCGCGACCTCGAGCGCGACCCATTCGGCGCGAGACATGCCGGGCGAACTGTCGATGGCCAAGTGACCCTGGAAAAGTAGAGGAGCCGCCTTTGCCGACCCTCGACGCCAACCCCTACCCCTGGCCCTGGAACGGCGACTGGCGGCCAGACAACACCGCCGTCATCGTCATCGACATGCAGACCGATTTTTGCGGCAAGGGCGGCTACGTCGACACCATGGGCTACGACCTCTCGCTGACACGCGCGCCGATCGAGCCGATCAAGGCGCTGCTCGCGGCGGCGCGCGCCAAGGGCTATGCCGTCATCCACACCCGCGAGGGGCATCGCCCCGACCTCGTCGACCTGCCGGCCAACAAGCGCTGGCGCTCGCAGCGCATCGGCGCCGGCATCGGTGACGACGGACCCTGCGGAAAGATCCTCGTCCGCGGCGAGCCGGGGTGGGAGATCATCGACGAATTGAAGCCTCTGCCCGGCGAGCCGATCATCGACAAGCCCGGCAAGGGCTCGTTCTGCGCCACCGACCTCGAACTCATCTTGCGCACGCGCGGGATCGACAACCTGGTGCTGACCGGCATCACCACCGATGTCTGCGTCCACACGACCATGCGCGAGGCCAACGACCGCGGCTTCGAATGCCTTCTCATTGAGGACTGCTGCGGCGCGACCGACAAGGGCAACCACGCGGCCGCGATCAAGATGGTGACGATGCAGGGCGGCGTGTTCGGCGCCGTGGCCAATTCGATAGCCTTCATCGAGAGTTTGCCATGAGCAGTAACTTCCAATGCGGCGCGCCCCCTCCACCATGCTTCGCATGGTCCCCCTCCCCCGCGCTAAAGCGGAGGGGAGGAGATCGGCGCCGGCGCTTTCCTCCCCCGTGTAGCGATCGCGGAACGGTGGAGGGGGACCACCCGATGGGTGGTGGAATGACCAGCCACCCATTGCGGGAGCTCACATGAACGCGCATCCCGCCCGCGGGCCGTCGCTCGAGACGATCGGCATGAGCAAGTCCTTCGGAGCGCTGAGGGCGTTGCAGGACGTTTCGATCTCCGTGCCGGCGGGCTCGTTCCACGCGCTGCTCGGCGAGAACGGCGCGGGAAAGTCGACCCTCGTCAAATGCATCATGGGCTTCTACACGCCCGACCGCGGCCAGCTCCTGATCGACGGCGCCGAAGTCGCCGTGCGCAATCCGCGCGAGGCGCAGGCGCTCGGCGTCGGCATGGTCTACCAGCACTTCACCCTGGTTCCCGCGTTGACGGCGGCGGAGAATCTCGTCGTCAGCCGCGCCGACGCGCCCTCGTTCATCGACTGGCGCAAGGAGCGCAAGGCGTTGGAGGCCTTCCTCGACCGCATGCCGTTCCGCGTGCCGCTCGACCGGCCCGTCTCCGGGCTCGCGGCGGGCGAGAAGCAGAAGCTCGAGATTTTGAAGCTCCTCTATCTCGACCAGCGCTTTCTCATCCTCGACGAGCCGACCTCCGTCCTGACGCCGGGCGAGGCGGACGAGATCCTCGGCCTCTTGCGTGATATGGCGCATCGCGGCGAGATCACCGTCGCCATGATCAGCCACAAGTTCCGTGAAGTGGAGGCGTTCTGCGACGACTTCACCGTGCTGAGGCGCGGCCAGCGCGTCGGCGGCGGCAAGGTCGGCGCCGTATCGACCCGCGAAATGGCGGCGATGATGATCGGCGACGCCGTCGTCCGGCCTTCCGCTGCGCGGGTCAAGGCGCCGACGGACGGCGTCATGCTCGAGGTCGCGGGTCTCTTCGCCGAGAACGACGAAGGCCGCGACGCCGTCAACGGCTTCGACATCAAGGTCAAGGCCGGGGAGATCGTCGGCATCGCCGGCATCTCGGGCAACGGCCAGAGCGAGCTCGTCGAGGCGCTGTCCGGACAGCGCCGGATCAAGCTCGGGCAGGTGCTGATCCGCGATCAGGACTTCGAGCCGACCCGCGACCATTTCGACCGCTTCAAGGTGTTCGGCCTGCCCGAGGAGCCCTTGAAGAACGCCTCGGTTCCGAACATGTCGGTCGCCGAAAACATGGCCTTCCGCAAGTTCGACAAGGCGCCGATGGCTCGGCTCGGCTTCTGGCTGTCGCGCGAGCCGATCCGCGCCGAGGCGCGCGAACTGATCGAGCGCTACAACGTCAGGACGCCCTCGCCCGACACGCCGATCCGGGACCTTTCCGGCGGCAACGTGCAGCGCGCGGTGCTGGCGCGCGAGCTTTCCGGCGACGTCGACGTGCTGATCGTCGCCAATCCCTGCTTTGGCCTCGACTTCGCTTCCGTCGCCGACATCCGCTCGCAGATCATGGAGCAGCGCAACCGCGGCGCCGCCGTCCTGCTCGTCTCCGAGGATCTTGACGAAATTCTCGAACTCTCCGACCGCATCGCCGTCATGTCCGGCGGCAAGGTCGCCTACCTGACCGACGGGGCCAACGCCGACCGGACGACCATCGGCCGCCACATGGCCGGGCACTGAACTGAGCCATGATCGAAGTCGCCGCCGAGCCCTTCCCCTATCGCTTCGATCCGACCCGCACGGCGCTGGTGGTGATCGACATGCAGCGCGACTTTCTGGAGCCGGGCGGTTTCGGCGAGACGCTCGGCAACGACCTCGCTCCGGTCGTCGCAATCATTCCGACCGTGGCGGCGCTAATCCAGACCTTCCGCGACAAGGGCTGGATGATCCTGCACACGCGCGAGAGCCACGCGCCGGACCTTTCCGACTGTCCGCCCGCCAAGCGCGCCCGCGGGGCGCCATCGCTGCGCATCGGCGACGACGGGCCGATGGGCCGAATTCTCGTGCGCGGCGAACCGGGCGCCGCGATTGTCGAGGCCTGCGCCCCCGCGCCCGGCGAGATCGTGGTCGACAAGCCCGGCAAAGGCATGTTCTACGCCACTGACGTTGCGGAAATCCTGAAGGCGCGGAGGGTTTCGCACCTCGTCTTCGCCGGCGTCACCACCGAGGTCTGCGTGCAGACCTCGATGCGCGAGGCCAACGATCGCGGCTACGAATGCCTGTTGATAGAGGACGCCACCGCCAGCTATTTCCCTGCCTTCAAGGTCGCGACGCTTGACATGATCCGCGCCCAGGGCGCCATCGTGGGATGGACAACGCCGCTCGCGGCTTTCAAGAAAGCGATCTCATGACCGAACGATCTTTCGACCCCGGCGCGCTGGTCGACGCAGCCGCGCCGCTCCTGAAGCTTGCGTTGACGCCGGAGTCGCGCGCGCAAACGATCCTTCACCTCAAGATCGCCGCCGAGCAGGCGGAGTTGCTGCTGTCCGCGATAATTGGCGACGAATACGAGCCGGCCCCGGTGTACCAGCCATGACGCCGCTGTTGGACGGAAGCGCTCAGGGCATCGCCGCGGCGGTCAAGGGCGGCGTGGCGAGCGCCGTCGAGGTCACGGAAGCCGCGCTCGGACGCATCGAGGCGCGCGACGGCGCATACGGCGCCTTTACCGACGTGTTGGCGGAACGCGCGCTCGTCAGGGCGGCCGCGATCGACGCGGCGCGGGCGCGCGGCGAACGACTGGGTCCGCTCGCCGGCGCGCCCTTTGCGGTCAAGAACCTGTTCGACGTGAAGGGTCTGCCGACCCGCGCAGGCTCCAGGATCAATCGCGACCTGCCTCCGGCCGAGGCCGACGCGACGCTGGTTACGCGGCTCGAGAGTGCGGGCGCCGTGCTCGTCGGCGCGCTCAACATGGGCGAATACGCCTATGACTTCACCGGGCAGAACGCCCACGACGGGCCGTCGCGCAATCCGCACGACCTCGCCCATATGAGCGGGGGTTCGTCGGGCGGCTCCGGCGCGGCGGTCGCCGGCGGCCTCGTGCCGATCGCGCTCGGCTCCGACACCAACGGCTCGATCCGCGTGCCAAGCGCGTTCTGCGGCGTCTTCGGGCTGAAGCCGACCTACGGACGCCTGTCGCGCGCGCGAACCTTTCCCTTCGTCGCAAGCCTCGACCATCTCGGACCCTTCGCGCGCAGCGTCGTCGATCTCGCCACCGCCTACGACGCGATGCTCGGCCGCGACCTGGACGATCCGGCGCAGACCGACGTCGTGCCGATGCCTTCCGTCCTCAGCCTTCACGATGGGATCGCGGACCTCAGGATCGCGAGGCTCGGCGGGTATTTCGCCCGCTCCGGCGAGCCCTGCGCCCTCGAGGCCGTCGACCGCGTCGCGGCTGCGCTCAAGGCCGAGCGGATCGTCGAGCCCGCCGAGGCGCACCGCGCGCGCGCGGCCGCCTACCTGATCACCATGATCGAGGGCGCGGCGCTGCATTTGAAGCGCCTGCAGACCCGGGCGAAAGACTTCGACCCGGAGGTGCGCGACCGCCTGATCGCCGGAGCGATGCTGCCGGGCGCCTGGGCCGTCGAGGCGCAGAAGTTTCGCCGGCTTTTTCGCGAGCAGACGCTGGCCCTCTTCAAGGACGTGGACATCCTGCTGGCGCCGGCGACGCCCTGCCGTGCGCCAAAACTCGGCCAGAAGACCTTCGTGCTCGACGGAAAGGAGATGCTCGTCCGTCCCAATCTCGGGATCTTCACCCAGCCGATCTCCTTCATCGGCCTGCCGGTCGCCGCCGTTCCGGTCTGGACCGAGGGCGAAGCCCTGCCGGTCGGTGTGCAGATCATCGCGCCGCCCTGGCGCGAGGACCTGGCGCTGCGCGTCGCCCGCGTCCTCGAGCGCGAGGGCGTGGTCGCCGCGCCCGTCGCCGCGTTCGGCTGAGGGGCGGCGATGGGCGAAGACGAGTCGCGCTGGGCGGGACGGAATCCGGCCAAGGCCGCGGTGCGCGCCCGCGTCTGGGAGCGACTCGTCGCCAACGGCGTCAGCGTTGGGCCGGCCTTCGACCGCATCCCGAATTTCGTCGGCGCGGACGTCGCCGCCAAACGGCTCGGCGAACTCGACGCCTGGAAGCGGGCGCGCGTCGTCAAGTGCAATCCCGATCCGCCGCAGATCCCCGTGCGGCTCAGGGCGCTCTATGACGGCAAGCTCCTGTTTTCGCCCGTGCCTTACCTCACCAAAGACTTCCCCTATCTGCGCATCGACCCGGAAAAGCTCGCCGCCAAGGGGGTCGATTTCGAGACCGCCGCGCAGGTGAGTCGCCTGAACGAGGCGCTTATCATCTCCTATGACGCAATGGTTGATCCAGAGATCGGCGCGAACTTCAAGGCCATCGACAGCGTGGTGAAGATCGTTCGCGAGATGGACCGCTACCACGGCTTCGTCGAAAGACGCGGCCCGGAGCCGTACCCGCGACGCCTGGCCGCGCCCGCAGAGCGCCGGCTCGCGCTCGCGCCGCAGGCGGCCGACCGGATCGCGCCCGGAAATTCCGCCGCAACCGATTGAAAAGGCTTGTTTTGGGGTTGGAAATGGACTCCGTTCTCCGCCAAGCCTAGCGAGCGGCCAATCGCCGCCGCCGTTAGGCCGCCGTTAGAAAGCGGACGGCGGCGGACGGGCCGGGAGGCCCGACCAGTGCGCCCGGCTTCACGCATCGTCGTCACGGCGGCGCCGGGGTGCTGGCGTGAACGGCCGTTCGCTGGCATAACAGGCCGATGATTGAGGCCGATCTCGCGCGCGGCGCGGCCCAAAAGCGTCGCCCGGCCGAGGACGACCCCGGATTCGGGATCTACGTCCATTGGCCGTTCTGCCTGTCGAAATGCCCCTATTGCGACTTCAACAGCCACGTGCGGGGCGCGCCGATCGACGAGGCGCGGTATCTTGCCGCCTTCCGGACCGAGATCGCCCATCGGGCCGGGCTCGCGCCCGGCCGCGCGGTCCGTTCGATCTTCTTCGGCGGCGGCACGCCGTCGCTCATGCGCCCGGAAACGGTCGGTGGCGTCCTCGACGCGATCGCGGCGAGATGGGCGATCGAGCCTGACGCCGAGATCACGCTCGAAGCCAACCCGACCAGCGTCGAGGCGGGGCGCTTTCGCGGATACCGCGCCGCAGGCGTCAACCGGCTCTCGATCGGCGTGCAGGCGCTTGTCGAAGCCGACCTCAAGGCGCTGGGGCGGCGCCACAGCGTAGACGAGGCGCTGGCGGCGGTGCGTCTCGCGGCGTCGCTCTTCCCGCGCTACACCTTCGACCACATCTACGGCCGGCCGGGCCAGAGCGAGGCGGCGTGGCGGGGCGAGCTCGCCCGCGCCCTCGACATCGCCGGCGATCACATCTCGCTCTACCAGCTCACCAACGAGCCGGACACGACGTTCGAGCGGCTGCGCGACGCTGGCAGGCTCGATCTGCCCGACGAAGACCTGAGCCTCGCGTTTTTCCGGGCGACCCACGAGCTGACCGAGGCCCGGGGCCTGCCGGCCTATGAAGTGTCCAATCACGCCCGGCCCGGCGGCGAAAGCCGCCACAACCTCGTTTATTGGCGCTACGGCGAATATGCCGGGATCGGCCCCGGGGCGCATGGACGGCTCGTCACCCCGAGAGGCCGGCTCGCCCAGGCGTGCGAGCGTCACCCCGAGATGTGGCTGACCCGGGTCGAGGCGGAGGGCCACGGGCTGATCGAGGACGCGCCGCTGACCCCCGAGGAACAGGGCGACGAGTTTTTGCTGATGGGCCTGAGGCTCGCCGAAGGCGTCGATCCTGGCCGCTATCAGGCGCTGAGCGGCCGGGAGTTGGACCCGGAGAAATTGAGGATGTTGGTCGAGGGCGGTTTCCTGGAGCGCGATGCGTCGGGCCGGGTCCGGGTCACGGCCATCGGCGCGCCGCTGCTCGACACCGTCGTGGCGGACGTCGCAGCGTGACCTTGGATCGTACGGCCTCAACAGGCGGCGATTGACTAATCGCCCGCAATAACCCATTTCTATGGGTCCGCAGGGCAAAAGGGCTCTGAGCGGACCCTTTAGGTGCGCCAAATGAGGCGCGGACCAACGAACCCAGGAGAGTGGCCATTCGCCGTCCTATGAAAGCAACTGCGGCGCCGGAGAAGGGCGGCCCGCGCATCAATCGCGACATTCGCGCAGTTCAAGTTCAGCTGATCGACGCCGAGGGAAAGAATCACGGCGTCATCAATCTCGCCGAGGCGCAGCGCCAAGCGGAAGAAGCCGGGCTGGATCTGGTCGAGATCGTCCCCAACGCCACCCCGCCAGTGTGCAAGATCCTCGACTTCGGGAAATACCGCTTCCTCGAGCAGAAGAAGTCGTCCGAGGCGCGCAAGCGCCAGAAGGTGGTCGAGATCAAGGAAATCAAGCTCCGCCCCGGCATCGACGACCACGACTACGACGTCAAGATGCGGTCGGTGCGGCGTTTTTTCGAAGAGGGCGACAAGGTCAAGGTGACGCTACGTTTCCGCGGTCGCGAGATGGCGCACCAGGACATCGGCTTCAAGCTCCTCCAGCGGGTGAAGAACGAGACCGCTCCCATAGCCAAAGTCGAGGCCGAGCCTTCGATGGAAGGGCGGCAGATGATCATGGTGCTGGCGCCGAAGTAGCCGACTTCAACGATATTTGAAGCTCCTCGACACGGTTTGCGGCGTAAGGTGACTGCGCCGGCGGTATTTTTCGACCGGCGGCGTCAGGAGGGTTTTTGTTTGACCACAGCGCCGACTTACGCGGACCGTGCGCCTTCGCGTGTGAAGGCTGATTCGACCACGGCCGTCGGTGTGATCGCCGCGCTCAGCGCCTCGCATTTGCTCAACGATACGATGCAGTCGCTGGCGCCCGCGCTCTATCCGGTCTTCCACCAGAAGTTCGCGCTGACGTTCTTCCAGATCGGAGTCATCACCCTCGTCTTCCAGATCACGGCCTCGTTCCTCCAACCGCTGATCGGCATGGGTCTCGACCGGCGGCCGGTGAACGGAATTCTTCCCGCCGGTATGGTCTTCACGCTCGTGGGCCTCGGGCTGCTCGCTTTCGCCAATTCCTATCCGCTGATTCTGCTCTCGGTCGCTGTCATCGGAATCGGCAGCGCCGTCTTCCACCCGGAAGCTTCGCGAGTTGCGCGGTTCGCGTCCGGCGGGCGGCATGGGTTCGCCCAGAGCCTGTTTCAGGTCGGCGGCAATTTCGGGCAATCGCTCGGGCCGCTGCTCGCGGCGTTCATCGTCGTGCCGTTCGGCCAGCATTCGGTCGCGGCCTTCACCGTGCTCGCGCTGGCCGCGGTTGGGCTTCTGACCGGCGTCAGCCGCTGGTACGCGGCGCGCGGGGCGCAGGCAGGCAAAGCGGGGAGCGCCGCGGGGCCAACCCATCCGCGCGCGATCGTCGTTCGCACGCTGTTCGTGCTGATCGTGATGCTGTTCTCAATGG